>DATDIC010000305.1:0-6676 GCA_036521275.1 Acetobacteraceae bacterium | reverse complement strand
CGACTCTCCACCTGGCGACGACGAATCTGCATCAACGCGCACTACACCACTGAAACACCCCCGAAACACGAGCCCCCTCACGCGCGCCATCCACCACCGTTAAATTTGCGTCAACAGCCCCGTCCGACAAACGCCGCAACCCTCATACCTCCTTCAAATCCTCCACAATCTTTGCGGCCAACGATCACTCATGCATACTCCCCGGACACGCCCTTCAAGCGACAGAGCACTCCAATGCAGACCATGCCGAACTCCGGCAGCCCCGTTCCGATGCATCGATCGCACCGCCAGTTCCGATCCGGCCCCCCACGCACGGGCCCGTCGACTTGATGGCATCCGATTCACCAGACATCTCGATCATCGCGGCAGTCCTGAACAAGGATGCCTCTCTGTGGGATTTTGTTTCCGCTATCTCCAAGCGCCGCTTCGACGGCACGGTCGAGCTCATTTTCGTCGACGACGGCTCAACCGATAATTCGCGTGCGACCATCGGATTCATCGCGCGCAAGCTTGCCGACAAGAAGCTGGCAATCCACCTGATCGAAAACGACGTCAATCTCGGCAATTGCGGCAGTCGCAACAAGGGCATTCTGGCAGCTACCGGCCGCGTCATCTCCGTCATCGACGCCGATTGCTGCATCAGTGCCGATGCCATCGCCGCCCGGATGCGCATGCACGAAGAAGGCTTCGATGTTGTCATCGGCCCGATGGGCATCGAAAGCCGCAACCGCGAAATCGCCACGCTGCTTGAAGAATTTGCCGCCGAGCCGCACACGGCCCAGGCCGAGATGCGGCTTCAGTTTCCCACCGAACGCCCCGCCTTCGTCAACGCGGTCACCCGCAACTTCTCCGTCACTGCGGCCTTCCTGGCAAAACTCGGCGAACCTCTGTTCGATGAAGCGTTCGCCTACCGGTTGGACCCGCAATCCGGGTTTGGCTGGGAAGATGTGGAAATGGGCTACCGGCTCTATCGCGCCGGCGCCCGCATCGGGTTTTGCGACAAGGCGATATCGGTTCACAAGACCCACCCCCCCGAAGTCGCCGACGACCGCAAGGCGCTGCGCTCGGCGCGCAATTTCCTGAAACTCATGCGCAAGCACCCCGACCTGGCGCGCGTCGCCCCCGATTGGTCGTGGTCCACCTGGGAGAAGATTCGCGACTGGCTCGACCGGCATCAGATCGAAGCCGCCGGCGAACGCAACGCGCTGGAGGCGCATTTCGAAGCATCCCAGCAGCGAGCGCCGGTCCGCACCATAACCGAAACTCCCAAGCGCCGCGTTCTGACCACGCGCTGGCACGTCGGCCATCAGTTCGACCTTTGGAAACTGCCCTACGCCTTCCACCTCGTTGCCGGTACCTCGAGGCTGATGAGCACGCACTGGGACTACCGGTCGCGGCCGCTGCCCGCCAACGCCGAGTTCATCAACATCAAGGAGCGAACTCTCGATTTTTCCGAATACGACCTGGCCATCCTGCATTTCGACGAGTTCATCCTGCACCCGGAGCTGATGCCGCAACTGGAAGCCGACTGGGGCGCCACATTCCAGTTCATGAAGCAGTTTCCCGGGCCGAAGATCGCCATCTGCCACGGCGTGCCGCTCTCGCTGCGGGATTTCGACACCACTGTCAAACCAACATCGGAGCAAATCACCGACCCAAAGCCGTCCGCGATGACGGACCACGACGTAGAAGCCCTGCGGCAGGAACTGGTCGATGCGCTTCAGGACTGCCTTGTCGTCTGCAACTCGCTGCAAGCCGAGCGCGAATGGCGCTTCAGGAAATCACGCGCGATCTGGCACGGGTTCGACCCGCTGAACTACATGCCCATCGAGGAACCCAGCGCCAAAGTTCTTACCATCGGTGATATCGCCGACCGGCCGGACTATCGTGGTCTGCGATTTTACAAGCAGACCATCGCCCATCTGAAAGCAGAGGCGCACCTTCTCGGCACCGGCCTGCCGAACAGCGTGCAAAAGCCACCCGTACCGGGGTCCGACCGCGATGGAAACCGCTTCGGCTGGGCCAACTTCCAGAACTACATCCAGTTCGCCCGCAACTACGGCATTTTCTTCAACCCCACCAGCCGCAGCCCGATGCCGCGCGTCCGCGGTGAGGCAATGATGCTCGGCCAGGCGGTGGTCACCACCTCCAACCACGACGCCTCGTTGTTCATCGACCACGGCTATAACGGTTTCCTCTGCGACGATCCCGATGAGGCAGGGGACACTCTGGAACACCTCGTCCGCGACCGCGCGCTCCGGAAGCTCATCGGCAAGCGAGCCCGCGACACCGCGCTCGAACTTTTTCACGTCAACAACTACATCCGCGAATGGGAAGAGGTGATCGCAACCTTCCTCTCCAGCAGCACCCCGACCCATCAATCAGGCCAGAACCGGCCCACCCGCCATCCGCGCACCGGTCGCGCCATGACCCCGACCGAAAAGGGCGTGCTTCTGGTATTCGGGGCTGAAGGCGGCACGAAGGAGTGGCGGATCGACTATCCAGACGCAGCCCTGCGCGGCGCTGGATATTTCACCCGGACCATGCCGCTGCACGAGTTTCTGCGCGGCGGCCAGCGCGAACTGCAGCGCGGCACATTCGACACGGTCATTTTCCATCGCACGCGTTGCGGCGACCGGCTCGCTCGCCTGATCAGGCAGGCGGTCGATCGAGGCATCCTGTGCATCGCGGATTTCGACGATGACCTGGTCTCCGACGCCTATGTCGATCGGCTCGCCGACAACGCGCGTGCATCAAAGGAACTGATTGAAGAAGACGCCACGCAGTTTCGCGCATTGCTGGCGGCGTGTGGTCACGCGACCTGCACCACGACACCCCTGCTGAACCTCATCCGGCACCTTGGGGTCGCTCGCACGGCCCTGTTGCCGAACTGCCTTTCGGATGAGCTCCTGGTGGCCAGCAACGCCGCATTCCGCAACATGGCGGACCGCGATACCGGGGCCGCCATCCGGATCGGATATGCCAGCGGCAGCCCGACGCACGATGCGGATTTCAGCATCGTGCACCCGGTGCTCGATCACCTGCTCATCCAGCACCCCAACCTCCATCTGTGCCTGGTCGGCGCACTGGAGACAGCCGCATTCTCGTCCGCCGTACGGGACCGGATTCAACGGGTCCCATTCATGGAACACTGGAAACTGCCGTTTACCCTGGCGACGCTCGACATCAACATCGCACCGCTGCAGCCGACCGGCTTCAACGAATGCAAAAGTCCCTTGAAATTCCTGGAGGCAGCTTCGGTCGGGGTGCCCACGGTCGCCAGCGGCTCGGAGCCATTCCGAAGCGCAATCGAACACGGGAGAACAGGTTTCATTGCCAATATCACCGCAGACTGGCACGATTCCCTGCAGGCCCTGATCGAGAACAGGAGCATGCGTCGCGACATCGGATTGCGGGCGCGGGACGCTCTGGAAAACTACACGCCAGTCGCATGGCTCAAGAGCTTCCGGCGCCTGCGGGCAATGTGGAACCAACCACCGAACGAGCCAAGTACAGACATGCAAGCTCCGTCCGCGTCTGCAGACTTCCGGCACAAGGGCGCCCCTGAACCCCATCGGACACGCCCCCGGGCGGCTGCCCTCGATCTGCCGGTGGCAGCAGACAGATGATCGCATGATGCAAATCCTGGAAGCCGACACCACCGATCCGGCCCCCACCGATCGCGAAACGATCGAACCGGAGATCGCTGTTCGCGGTGCATTGGACATCATGTCCCATTATCGAATCGCCGGCTGGGTGTGGGACGCCAGTGCACCGGATGAACGGATCAAGGTGCAGTTATGGGTGGACGACCATCTCGTCGCCGCCTCCACGGCGAACGTGTTTCGCCCCGATCTGAAACAGAACGCCATCGGTGATGGATCATACGGGTTCGAGTTCACACCGCCCGCAACAATGATCGACGGTTCCCCGCACCGCATCCGCATAATCACCCAGCCCGGCGATCACCTGGTCGCGGAGCATTCGGTCGAGCTGTTTCCCTATCAGGGCTGCCTTGAAACTATCCTGGACGACACCGCCCGCGGATGGGCGAGACATATCGTGCAGCCCTCCGAGCCGATACGGATCGAGATCAAGCTCGGAGAGAGGCTGCTGGCGACCGGCCAGGCCGACTCGTACCGCGAGGATCTGGTCACCGCCCTGGGCGGCTCCGGGAAATATGCCTTTTCGATACCGATACCGGCCCCCATCATCGAAAGTGATTGCGAGATCCGCGCCGTCTATGCCGGCACCGATACCGATCTCCGCAATTCGCCAATGATTCTGGAGACCAGGACTCTTCTCGCCACGGCGCCTCCCACCAGGCCAGCGGAGCCCGCCCCCCGTATCGCTGCGCAGAACTGGACCAGTGAGCATCTACGGACCACGGTCAGCGGAGTGCTGGAAACGCTGAAACGCCAGAACGGCGGCTGCACGCCCCAAACATCGTCCGCCTATCATGGGGCGCTTTCGTTCCGGCTCGCGCTGGAGCACCTGCAAATCTGGCAATCGAAACCACTGCTCGAAACCCAATGAACCGAACAGACCCCGGTCTCGCTGTGCTTCGACACGCAGTATGTCCGCGGCGTCTTTGATCTCGGCGGCAACGTTTCCGACAGCGACGTGTTTCAGCAATTCCTGGAACGGTCATCGCATGCCCTGGTCCGCCCAAACCTCCTGTTCGACGAATTCTGGTACATCCGCAACAATCTTGACGTGCATAAGGCCGTCAGCACCGGTGAAATGTCCTGCGGGCTGGAGCACTTCGTAAGCACCGGTCTTTCACAAGGAAGAAGCCCCACCATATGGTTCAATCCGGGCTACTACAGTCAACAGCTCGCCACCTCGGCCCAGGATACGAAGGCCTCCTGGGGCGCGCTGTTCCTGCACTTTCTGTTCACCGGTTGCGCCGCCGGCTTGTCGCCGTCCCGCTACTTTCAGACCGATCATTACCTCCGAGAATACCCGACAGCCCGCAGAGCCATAGCCAAAGCGGAATTCTCCTCGGCATTTGAACATTACCTCAAAGAAGGTGCGCGTGCCGGCCTGTCCCCCCATCCGATGTTCCACGAAGCGGAATATCTCCATCAGCGCCCAACGGTTCAGCAGGCTATTGAGACATCGGTTGTGCGATCCGGTCTGGAATGGTTCCTGTTGTTCGGTTCCGCCGAGGGCGACATATTCGATCGCGCCTCCATGGTCCGAGCACTCGCCAAACGAAACGCGGAGCTTGCCCGCGAGCATCTCACGCTGCTGCAGGAGCGCAATCAGCTCGAGGACATGGTGCGGGATTTCCGGCTGCTCACCAGGTCCTTGCTGTTTGCGCCGGCCGATGTCGCCCGCACCCAGCCGGCACAGGCCGAAACCGACCACCGACCCGACACGAGCCGCTTCGTCCGCCGCATTTGCCGGATGAGCTTTTGAAGGACACCAGCAAGATGAAGGTGGTCCTGCTCACCTCGGAACCTCCGGCGCTGCCCGGCAAACCGCTCACCCGCGCCGCATTCCGCCTCGCGCTTCTCAGTCGCGCCTTCGCAGAATCAGGGCACGATGTAACCATCGCCCTGCCGGCCGGAATACCGCCTACGCCCACGGCCAGCTCGGAGCGCTGGTTGCCGCATGACCCCGATATCACCCTGCAGCGGCTGGCAGCCGATATTGCCGTCTGGTGCGCGCCTCACGCCCCGCTTCCACCGCGACGCTTTACCTACCAGGGCCTTAAGCTGTGCGATGTCCCGTCATACGCCGCCGCCGGTGATCACGCAGCTCAACAACTGGGGCCCTTCGATTACCTGCTCGTGGACCGTCCAGGCGCTGCGACCGCGAACGAACTGCCCGTCCTCGTTTCTGCGGACCTACCCAGGGCGACCCCGACAGCGCGCGGCAGGCGCCGCATTGGCATCGTTCTCGATGACAACCCCATGGAGGAAATCCTCCCCACCCTTCTCCATGCCGTGCAGGAACCTGGCGACCACGATGATATCGAGCTGTGCGTCATAACCAGCCGCCCCCAAACCCCTGAAACAGGCGCCGCTCATCTTGTCTACCAGGTTTACGACGACATCGCCGGTCGTGCCGAAGCGATAGCGTCCTGCGATTGTGTCGTTGATGTCGAAACGCTCACCGCCGGCGCACTGCGATCCTATTCCCCCGGGCTGTTGGAGGGCGTCCCACCCATCCTGCCCGGCGATTCCGACTTTGCTCCGATCGTCCGCGCCACCTCAGCCGGTCTTGTCCTCGCAGGCGTGAAGCCGGCTGACCTGATCCTCGCCGCCATCCGTCTCAGTCGGAACCAGAACGAACTCCGGCGCTGCCGCAGAAACGCCGTCACGTTGCACCACAGCCTTTGGCAGGCAAGTCGCAGCCTCTTGGAATCCCTGGGCTCCGCACAGCTCTCGGGCGCCGATCCGCTGTTCTCGCCGCCGGTACTGCGCGGCGCGGCGCCCAAGGTATTCGCGATCTGCACGCACAAATCCAGGCTGGGTGCTATCCGCTGTGTCGAGCAGTTGGAAGCACTGCGCTGCCAGGCACTGATTGGCGATTATCTCGCCACCGACAACCTGCAGGAGCCTCGCGTTCTCAGCGACACGGCGACCTATGACGCGGTGTGGATTCAGCGACGCATGCCGTTTGAACGGCAGAAGGCGCTATTTCATCTCGGCGGATACTTGTTTGA
>DATDIC010000304.1:0-2847 GCA_036521275.1 Acetobacteraceae bacterium | reverse complement strand
CGCTTCACCGAAGGCGAAGGTTTTCTGTTCGAACGCACGGTGCGTGGCGTCAAGGACGTCGCCGTCATCGACGACGCGCTGCTCGGCTCCGCCGACGCACGCAAGCTCGACGACTATGCTGCGAAGCTGCAGGAGGCCTATCCGAAGCCCGGCCTGTTGCGCCGGAAGGACACCGAAACCCCGATCCACGGGCCGGTCAGCCTGTTCGAAGCGGTGACGGACGCCGGACGCAAGGGTGTGTCACTGCAGCGCTATAAAGGCCTTGGCGAAATGAACCCGGGCCAGCTCTGGGAGACCACGCTCGACACCAATGAGCGCTCGATGCTGCAGGTGAAGATCAAGGAGGTCGACGAAGCCGACGACATCTTCACCAAGCTGATGGGCGATGTGGTCGAACCGCGCCGCGAATTCATCCAGGACAATTCGCTCAGCGCGACGGTGGATGTGTGAGGCGGGTGCCGCCGCTTCAATACATCGTCGAGGGCGGTCATCGGCTGACGGGCACCATCGAGCCCTCCGGAAACAAGAACGCCGCGTTGCCGATCATCGCCGCGGCGCTGCCGATTTGCGCCGCCGATCTCGACCCCGAACTGTGCGCGCGGATCCGGGCCTCGATCCTGCTGGCGGGGCCGCTGCTGGCCCGCTGCGGCGAGGTCACGCTGCCGCCGCCCGGCGGCGACGTGATCGGGTGGCGTCGCCTCGACACCCATTTTCTGGCATTCGAGCAGCTCGGTGCCACCGTCACCGCCACCGATCGGCTGGAATTTCGCGCCTCGCGCCTCAAGGGCGCGGACGTTTTTCTCGACGAACCCAGCGTGACCGCGACAGAGAACGCCCTCGTCGCCGCGGTCGCGGCCCGCGGCACCAGCGATGAGCGGCTCAACGCGCTCGGCGCCAGAATCCGGCGCGTACCGGAACGGACGCCCCACGCCTGATCGAACAGACGTCGTCGTGGCGAACGGGCCACCCCTCGGCACGGCGCCGGTGCTAACCTGTCCCCCATGACATCCCCTGATCAAATCGGACATGGGCCGATCGCAATTCCCGGGCCCGCCGCGGTACCGCCCAATCATTTCGCCCGTGAACTGGTGGAAACGCTCAAGCTCGCGGGGCCGATCGCACTGACGCAGCTTGGACAGATCGCGATGATGACGACCGATCTCGCCCTGATCGGTCGGCTGGGGGACGCGGCCGTCGCCGCTGCGGCGCTTGCCCACACCGTGTTCTTCATCAGCTTCACCTTCGGAATGGGACTGGTGTCGGCAGTGGCGCCGCTGGCCGCGCAGGCCTTCGGCGCCGGCCAGCCGCATCTGGTGCGGCGCTCGCTCCGGACCGGGCTCTGGGTTGCGCTCCTGAGTTCGGTGCCGACCATGCTGGTCCCGCTGCGCGGCGAGCAGATCCTGCTGGCGCTGGGCCAGGCGCCCGCCACCGCGCATCTGGCGCAGCGATATTTGTTCGGACTGGCCTGGGGCATTGCTCCGGCGCTGTGGTTTCTGGCGATCCGCGGCTTCATGGGCGCGGTTAACCGGCCGGAGCCGGCCCTGTGGATCACTCTGGCCGCGATCCCGGCCAACGCGTTGCTGGTCTACCTGCTGATCCATGGCGAATGGGGCCTGCCGCGGCTGGAGTTGTTCGGCGCCGGCCTCGCCACCACGATAGTCAATTTCGGCACCTTCCTCGCAGGCCTCTGGTTTGCGGCGCGCCGTCGGCCATTCCGGAAATATCACGTGCTTGCCCACATCTGGCGCATTGACTGGCGGCTGATGCGGCAATTGGTCGTGATCGGCGCACCGATCTCAGTGGCATTCCTGATGGAATATGGGCTGTTCGCCGCTGCCGCGCTGCTAATGGGCCTGATCAGCACGCTTGCGTTGGCCGCACACCAGGTCGCTTTGCAGGTCACGGCCATCCTGTTCATGGTGCCGTTCGGCATCGGAATGGCGGCCACCGTGCGGGTCGGCCACGCCGTCGGCCGCAACGACGCCAGTGCCGTCAAGCGCGCGGGCCTGGTTGCGACCCTGCTCGGAGTAGCCTTGGTTGCCGCCTTGACGCTGGCGGTGATTCTGAGCCGATTTGCCATCGCGCGGCTTTTCTTCGGCACTGCCGGAGACGTCGACGCCGCGGTCGAGCTCACTGCCACGCTGCTGCTGGTCGGCGCTACCTTCTTTATCGCCGACGGAATTCAGACCATCGCCGCGGGATCGCTCCGCGGCATGAACGATACCCGGGTGCCGCTGGTATTTGCCGCGATCAGTTACTGGCTCGTCGGGTTCACCACCGCCTGCGGGCTCGGCTTCCGGACCGGGCTCGGCGCGGTCGGTGTCTGGATCGGGCTGTCCTGCGGCACCGCCATCTATGCGATTTTGCTGCTGCTCCGGTTCCGGCTGCTGGCAAACCGGCTTCGTCGTCCATGAAGGTGCATAATATCGCATCGAGCTGCTGGTCCGGCGCATGGAAAGCAAGGGTCTGACCCGCCGCAGCCGGTGTTGACGGCACACCGCGGCAGCCGTACCAAAAAAGCGAGGCTCTCATCTTGTCGGAGCGAGGAAGCAATCTGGTCCGTCTTTCCGGGATGCGCCGACTGAACTCGGGTTTACCCGAGTTCAGCAAACACGATTGTCCAAGTCGGCAACAGCCGACTTGGATGGCGCAGGCCCGGAATCCATAGCCACGATCGGGGGTTATGGATTCCGGGCTCGCGCTCCGCGCGCCCCGGAATGACGGACTATTCAAAAAGGCAACGCCATGGCCAATGAGACTGCGACACTCGCTGCCTACGTCGCCAACCTGAAATTCGCCGACATCCCGCCGGAAGTGCTGGAACGGGCCAAGGTGCTGACGCTGGAT
>DATDIC010000303.1:0-4258 GCA_036521275.1 Acetobacteraceae bacterium | reverse complement strand
GATCGCGATGCCGCCGGAACGAGCGAGCGCGGCCCAATAAGGGCTGCTGCGGTCCAGCTCGAAATAGGTCGTTCCGGAATAGTAAGGGAGCTGCCGCGGCGCGACGGGCAGGGCGCGCACCGCGATGCCCGGCAGTGCCACGTTGATCAGCTCGCGGATCTGCTCGACCGGTCCGATCTTGCACAAATTGGGGAAGCCACGGCGTAGTGCCTCGGCCGGCATCTGTGCCTTCACCGCGAGCACCCAGGTGGCGTTGGCAACCAGCGTGCGGTCGGTGATCGGGCCGACGCGGATGCCGAAACGCCGCTCCTGCAACGGAATTGGCACGGCGTTCTGCTCCAGCACGGCGGAGAGCGATTGCCGGAGCGATGCGATCACCGGGCGGAAGGTCGCTTGCAAGTCGTCATGCCGGTATGGCGGGAACGCCGGCGGGCGCTTGCGGGACTCGGTGAAGGTGGCGAGTTCCCCGGCCAGGCTGATGCAGACGCGGTAGAAGGTTTCCGGGTGCATCTGACCAACCGTGTTCGCCAGGTGAGTCAGCAGCGGCTCATATCGGTTGCACAGTTGCAGCATCAGGTAATCGGCGATTTCCGCCGCGCCGCGCGTGGCGGTTTCGGATACGCGGCCGGCCAGTGCCTCGGCCCGGTGGTGCAGCAGGCCCTGCAGTTGCGTGGCGAAGCCGGACAATGCCGGAGATGCACTGGTCAGCAGCAGGGGCGGAATGAAATTTTCGTCGAGCTGGACGCTTTTGTCGGCGCGCACGTCGGCCACCCGGGCGAGGCCGATGGAGGCGTGGCCTTCCCGCGCATCGCCTTCCAGTGCGAAGCGCAGCCGCAGCTTGCCGATCGGCACGACCGCCGTGCCCTGGGAGCCGGCATTGGTGTCGATCGCCTCGTGCTCGTCCATGGCAAAGCGGGCCACGGTTTCTATCAAGTCGCCGGGCGCGGTTTCCATGGCGCCTGGCTGGCGCACCGGAAGGATCAGATAGACCACGCTGTTGCGGGCGGTTTCCAGCAGCTCCAGCGGGCGAGGGTGATCGACGTCGCCAGGGACGCTGAACGGCGTGCCGTCCGGCAACAGGCCGGCAACCGAGCGGATCGCGAACTTGCCCAGCGTGAGCAGATCGGTGTCCAGCTCAAGCTGTGTCAGGCCCCAGGCATAGGGACGCAGGCCGCCTGTGCTGGTGCGGACAAGGCGCTCGAAATAGCGTTCCTGCTGCTGCAGGTGCTGCGGCTGCAAAAACAGCCCTTCCGTCCAGACGACCTTGTTCTCCCAGCCCATGGTCAGGGGCCGGCCTTTGCCGGTGCTGGTTCCGCAGCCGCAACCACGCCGTCATGGCCGATGGTTACTGTCACGGTAGTGGTCTTGTGGGCGGGGATCGGCACGGTGGCGCGCCATTTGGCGTGCTGGAAATCCCGGTAAGCCGCGAAGATGCCGAGCGCGGTCACCTGATCGGTCGGCATCAAGGTGGTGGTCTTCTTCTGGCCGGGGGAGAGCAGGAACTCGTCTTTCTTGACCAGGTCGGTCTTGAGGACCGACTGGTCCTGGTTGAAGAGCGGGAAGAACTCCGCTCCTTCGAAGCCGGATGTGGAGGCGAGCTGATAGACCCGCACGACGACCGGCGCGGCTTGCCCGCTGGTGGTGGGATTGACGTCGGCGGTTGCCGACAGCGTCAGATTCACCTGGGTCGGCGGTGGCGGCGGAGGTGCCGAGCAGCCGGCGAACGCAAGCAGCGGCAAAAGCACCGCGACAACATGAGCGTATCTCGCCATCCCGACGAACCTCCCTGTCCTGCGGGACTATTTGCCTCGGATCGGCAGGCGGTTGAAAGCCTTTGTTGCGTGGCTCATGCCAGCGGCTCGAAGTCCTGATCGTCCGCGGATCGTTTGGCCGCTGGCATCTTATCGATTTCGCGCCGCCGCCACACCAACCCTGCGCGCGTACCAGTCGGCCCTTCGGGCCGTTAGTAGTATGACGTAGGTCACAGCTTGCGCATCTGCGCGTCGTAGGCCTTGGCGAATTCGCGGCCGAACACCGACTGGAAATCGTCCTCCGCCTCGCGGGCGATCTCCTTGTAGGTGTCGCAGAACAGTTCCCAGGTGCGCGCCTTGCGCGCCGCCGGCAGTATGTTGCCGAACGCGCCTGGCTGCATCCGGCGTTCGAGGGCTGCCGGCTCGAACCGCTTCAGCAACCCGACCAGCGCGGTCTGAACGCCGGCCATCACCGCCATTTCGTGCGAACGCACGTCGTCGAATGCCTCGCGCGCGGCTTCCAGTGACGGCTTGTAGCCGGGGCGATCCGGTTGCAGGAGCGCAGTGACCGCATCTTCGGTGGTGACGGCGAACTTGAGCGCGTTATTGTCACGTGCCCGGAGCATTGTCTGCTCGACGCGGAACTCGTTCTTCACCGCGGCGCGCGAGATCAGGACCTGGCGCAGGCCGTCCACCATTTCGCGGAACATGGCGCCGGCGGCGCGCAACGCCGCTTCCGGATCGGAGCCGACCGCGAGGCTGGGGACGCCGGCGCCTTCCAGAAAGGCCGCCAGCAGGCGCGTGGCGTCGGCGGGCACGGGCTGTGGGGCGGCCGGTCGGGCCACGGGCATCGCCGGGGCCGGCGGTGGTGGCGGAGCGGCGACTGGTTGCTGCGGAAGCGGTACCGGCGCGGGAGGTGTCGCAGGCGGCTGGCCGGGCGGCGTGTCGCCGAGCAGGGCGTCGAAATCGACATCGTCGAAATTGGGTGCGGCGATCGGCTTCGGGGCGGCGAACGCATGTTGCGGTGCGTCCACATTATCGGCCTGCGACGGCCCTTGCCACGCCTCTCCCGGCGTCAGGCCCTTGAACAGGTCGTCGTCGTCGAGGTCGGCGGCCGGGTGGTGGCTGTCTTCCTCGGCCAGGTCAAACGGATCGGCGGCACGCGAGGCCGGCGGCGGCGCGGCGATCGGATGCACGAAACCGGGCGGCGGCTGGCGGCCGAACGGATCGTCCAAGGGATCGCCGCCGAGCGGGTCGGGGGCCGCGTCGCGGCCGGCTGACAGCCGATCTGCGCCCCGCCGGTCGGCAGCACCCAGCCGATCCGCATTGGGCATGCCGCCGGTGGCGAAGGGCTGACGGGCGACGCCGGGGCCGGTTGCGGAAATCGTCAGGTCCTCGGTGACCGAGATGACATATTCACCGATCCGGAACTCATCGCCGTCGGTCAGCGCAATTTCCCCGTTGCGCGGCACGCGGTCCGGCGATCCATTGACGAACACGCCGTTGGTGCTGAGGTCGGTCAGCGCGTACTGCCCGCTGGCGGCGGTTATGACACAGTGCGTCTTCGACAATTGGCGTTCGGGGTCCGACAACACCCAGTCATTGCCGGGTGCACGTCCGATGGATAGAGTCCCGTTCTTGAGCGTACGGGTATCCCGCTCCGTCCCGCCTGTCAGTTTCAGGATCAGCGGCATGGGTCGTACCCAAGAGGTTGGTGGTCTTGAGGCTGGTGGTCTTGAGGCTCGTGGTCTTGCTGGGACGCCGCGCCGTGCGGGCATCCGGAGAGAAGTTCGGGGGTTTCGATGGCGGACATCACACTCGCCGAGTTCAATGGGCGGGTCTGGCTGGTGGGTGGGGAGGCGCACCTCCAGGACCTGCTTGCCAATACCCTCAGTCCCGACATTAGCATCGAACTCGTGCAGTGCGAACGCGCGTCCGACATTCATCATCTGTGGGTGCAGAATTGTGGTGAACCGGAGACGGCCGGAATGCCGTGGCAGATCCACCCCAATATCGTCACCCGCATACGCCGGCGCTCACCGGACTACGCGGTGTTCTTTGCGCAGTGGTCGGCGCTGCTCGACCCGGATGCGCTCACGGTGATCAATGCCGCCGCCGCGTGGGCGAAGGAGAACCCGGAGGCGCGCGTTGTGCTGGCGGAATATCTCGACCCGGATGGGCCGCAGTCCATCGCCGACCTGTCCCGGCTGCGGATGCAACTGATCGAGGACCGGCTGGCCGAGGCGGGCATCACCCGCGCCCGCATGGACCGGGTCCGGCGCAAGGTGAGCGAGGTGCCGGGCATGTCGCAGGAGAGCCAGCGGGTGGACATCATCGTCCGCACGTCCTGACCTGGCGAGGCGCTTTGCCGGCGGGGGAGCGAGTAGTCCGTGCCGCTGCCTGCAGTGCCGCCTCTGAGATGCCGTTGCGCGAGCGGATAAACGCCGCCCAGAGCGGAGTGGTGGGCTCGTTCACAGCAAGAAAAGATGCACCGCAGAGGCGCAGAG
>DATDIC010000302.1:0-5443 GCA_036521275.1 Acetobacteraceae bacterium | reverse complement strand
GCGTCGGAGTGTTCGGTTGAGATGACCGATCAGTTCCTGCAACAGGTCGATGAACAGCTCGGCGGGTCGATCCCGCATGGCATCGGCGAGGGTGGAGCGGGCCGGAGCCTTGCCGCCCAGCAGGCGCAACGCACCCGAATTCGGGGCCAGCGCCGCGGTCACGGGCCGCAGTCCCTGATGGTCGCCCAGGCTGGCTGCCAGCAGGGTGAGGAAGTGCTTGCGACTGGTGAAGCCGCGCTGGCGGTCATCGGCGGCGTGTTCGCGCACGTAGTGGTCAAAGCGGTTCCAGGGAAACTGCTGGATAATCTGTTCGAGGACGGTAGCTTTGTGGCGCATTGGCATCGGTTCTCGCTGCGAAGGTACGTGGGGCAACGTTGCTTCCGCAGTAGAATCGATGTCGTGCACACGTACAAGCATAAATCGTGCCGGACAGCAGTGGCCTTCGCCGGGTATGACGGGAAACTGGCGCGCCGATACGGCAACAGAACCTGCCGCCGCCGGGGTGAGCGGTGGTTTGTATTGTAACCGCTGTTGAGATTGATCCTGCTGCTTTCCCCTCCCGCGGGCGGGAGGGGAGGTCGGTGGTGCAGGCGGCGAGGGCGGGTCAGAACGTTCCGACGTAGTCGCGTTTGCCGATCTCCACGCCATTGTGGCGCAGGATCGCGTAGGCGGTCGTGACGTGGAAGAAGAAATGCGGGTAGCAAAAGTGCAGCAGGTACGCTCGGCCCTTCATTGAGCGTTGCTGGGTGCCGGCGGTCCAGTTGATGTCCTTGTCCTCGGTGCCTTCGATCTGCTCGCGGCGAAGCCCTTGCACGAAGTCGAGCGAGCGTACCACCCGGTCCTTCAGGTCAGCAAAGGAGGTGCCGTCCGCATCGGGGAATGTCGGCAGCGTGACCCCGGCGAGGCGGCCCGGCGCGTTGCGGCCGAAGTCGCTGGCGACGCGCACCTGGCGGGCGAGGGTAAACATATCGGGATAGAGGCGGGCCAGCAGGAACGCGGATTCATCCAGCTTCTTCTCGGACGCATGTGCCGCGGCCTTGTCGATGATGGCGGCCAGGCTGCCGAGCATTTGCGTGACGACGGGGATAGAGGCATCATACATCGAGAATGACATGGAACGAAGCTCCTTCTTGCTGGCGGTGTCCTTGCCGGCGGCATCGCGATTCCAACGGCCGCGCCGCAGATTATTGAACCTGACCGACCGTATCTAAGCAACTGAACCAGTATTCGAGGAACATGTCACCCCATCACGCTCATCTGCTCGCGCATGCCGGTTATGGCGCGATCATGCTGGCAATTGCGATCGAGAGCCTGGGTATCCCGTTCCCCGGCGAGGCGACGCTGATCGCTGCAGCGATTTATGCTGGTACGAGCCATGGGCTGGATATCTGGCTGGTGATTGCGGCGGCGGCATTCGCTGCGTTTGTGGGTGGCGTGATCGGGTATTGGCTGGGCGGGTCGTTCGGGTTTTGGTTGCTACTGCGATACGGCCCATATGTCGGCCTGAACGAACGGCGGATAAAGCTGGGCCAGTATCTGTTCCTGCGGCATGGCGGGAAGGTGGTGTTCTTTGGCCGGTTCGTCGCAGTGCTGCGGGCGCTGGCGTCGTTTCTGGCCGGGGCGAACCGGATGGGCTGGCCGCGCTTTCTGGTGTTCAACGCGCTGGGCGGTGCGGTGTGGGCATCGGTATATGGCTGGGGCGCTTATAGCTTCGGGAAGCAGATACACCATCTGCTCGGCCCGGTGGGCATTGGGCTCGGCGTGGTCGCGGTGGTGCTGATCATCGCCGGATTCGTGTTCCTGAAGAAGAACGAAACACGACTAGAGAACGAAGCCGAACGGGTGTTGCCGGGGCCGATCAGGCACCCGGATATCAGCCGCGGCCGAGATGCCGGCGCTCCAGATTCGGCAGGAACACCGTAAGCAGGCCGATCAAAGGCAGCCAGGCGCACAGACGATAAACCGTGTCGATGCTGGTTGCGTCAGCCAGTTGGCCGAGCAGGGCTGCACCGAGGCCGCCCATGCCGAACGCGAAACCGAAGAACATGCCGGCAATCATGCCGACTTTTCCGGGCACCAGCTCGGTCGCGTAGACCAGGATGGCGGCGAAGGCGGAGGACAGGATCAGCCCGATGGCGACGGTCAGCACGCCGGTCCAGAACAGATCGGCGTGCGGCAGCATGAAAGTGAAGGGGAATACGCCGAGGATGGAGAACCAGATCACGAGCTTGCGGCCGAACCGATCACCGATCGGACCGCCGGCAAACGTGCCGAGCGCCATCGATCCAAGGAAAATAAACAAATAGAGCTCCGCCGACCTGGTGGAGACGTGAAATTTCTGGATCAGGTAGAGTGTGTAATAGGAATTCAGGCTGGCGGTGTAGAAGAACTTCGAAAAGATCAGCATGCCGAGAATGCCAAGCGCCAGCAGTACGCGCGCGCGGGGAAGGGCCGCGTGGGCCTCGGCGGTGCGGCGGCCACGATAACTGGGTGCGTTGGCTCGATACCAGCGGCTGACGTTGGAGAGCACAAGGATCGCCAGCATTGCCGCGGCTGTGAACCAGGCGATGCTGGTCTGGCCGCGCGGCACGACAATGAAAGCGGCCAGCAGCGGGCCCAATGCGGAACCCGCGTTGCCGCCGACCTGGAACAGGGATTGCGCGAGCCCGTGGCGCCCGCCGGAGGCCATGCGGGCGACGCGCGACGACTCCGGATGAAACACCGATGATCCTACGCCGACCAGCGCGGCAGCCAGCAGGATCATGTGGAAGCTGCCGGCATGGGCCAGCACGACCAGGCCGACAAGGGTGAAGCCCATCGCCAGCGGCAGCGAATAGGGCATCGGCCGGCGGTCCGCGGCGAGCCCGACCAGAGGCTGCAGCAGCGACGCGGTGAGCTGGAACGCCAGGGTGATCAGTCCGATCTGGGCGAAGTCCAGCCGGTAGGATTGCTTCAGCACCGGATAGATCGCCGGCACCAGCGACTGGATCATGTCGTTGAGCATGTGGGAGAAGCTCAGCGACAGCAGGATCGCGAAGGTTGTTGTCTCGACCGCGGGGCGGGCGGTGACGATGGTTTGGTCGCTCAAGGGGCGTCTCGTGGTGCTGGTCGAGTCATTAAGTCACGGTCGGGCGCGGCAACCAGTGCGTGATGAGGGTGGCTGATCTGCTGCTGCCCTTGCCCGGTTCGCTGCGCGACCCGACCCCCGATCGGGTCGGGGGCAAGCTCTCACCCGCGAAGAGCGGGACCCTCACCCGGTTCGCTGCGCGAACCGACCTCTCCCGCGAAGAGCGGGAGAGGTGAAGCGGTTCCTCAGTGGCCTTGGAATTTGGGGCGGCGCTTTTCCATGAAGGCGGTGCGGCCTTCGCGATAATCCTCGCTGTTGAAGCAGGTTTCGCCGGCGCGGCGGATCGCGTCCATGTCACGCTCGGCGGGGTCTTTCATGACTTCGGTGATGGTCAGCTTGGACGCAGCTACCGAGAGCGGGGCGTTGTCGGCGATGGTGCGGGCGATCTCCAGCACCTCGTCGGTGAGTTGTTCGTCCGCGACGGCCTTGTTGATGAGCCCGATGCGTTCGGCCTCATGCGCGTCGATGCGGTTGGCGGTGTAGAGGATCATGCGGGCGTGCGCCGGGCCGACGAGCTGGACGAGCTTGCGCAGTCCTTCGAAGCCATAGGCGATCGACAGGCGGGCTGCCGGGATGCCGAACTGGCTATCGAAGGCGGCGATCCGCAAATCGGCTTGCATGGCGATTGCCAGCCCGCCGCCGAGGCAGAAGCCGCGGATGCGGGCGATCATCGCTTTCGGGAACGCGGCCAGCTTGTCGCGGCCGATGCTGGTCAGCCGGTCGTACTCGCGCTGCGCGTCGGCATTGGAGCGGTTCTTCTCGAACTGGCTGATGTCGGCGCCGGAGACGAACGCCTTGTTGCCGGCGCCGGTCATGATGACGACGCGGACGGCGCTATCCTCGCGGAACTCATCGAGGATTTCGGCCAGTCCGCCCCACATCTCGATCGACATGGCGTTGCGCTTTTCGGGCTGATTGAAGGTGATCAGTCCGACGCCGTCATCCTTGGCGGCGAGCATCTTGCCGCCGGCATATTCGCGCGTGGTCGCGCTGATCACGGTGTCCATTCAGATCACTCCCTTGCGGCGCATGTCGCGGATTTCGTCATCGCTGTAGCCGACCGAATGCAGGACTTCGTCGGTGCTGGACCCGGCTTCCGGCGTGGGGGTGCGGATGTCCTTGGAGAAGCCCGAGATGTTGATTGCGGAGGCAACCACCTCGGTGTCGCCGATCACCTTGCTGCGCATCGGGCGGGCCATGCGCAGGTGCTTTACTTGCGGATCGGCGAATACCTGGTCGATGGTGTAGATCGGGCCGCACGGAATGCCGTTGGCCTCGAACAGCTCGATCCAGTGATTGGCGGGCTTGGTGCGGGTGATCTCGCCGATCGAGGCATTGATGGCAGCGCGGTCGTCGCTGCGGCCCTTCTGGGTCTTCCACTTCTCGTGCTGTTTCCAGTCCGTGCGGCCGATGGTGTCGCAGAATCGGTCCCACAACCGTCCGGAGCTGGCGGCGATGTTGATATGCCCGTCGGAGGTGGGGAAGACCCCGGTGGGAATCCCGGTGGGATGGTCGTTGCCGGCCTGTTTTGCCACTTCCTTTGCCATGAGCCAGCGGGAGGCCTGAAAATCGAGCATGAAGATCTGCGCTTCCAGCAGGCTGGTGGTGACCCATCGGCCGACGCCGGTGCGCTCGCGGTCGAAGATCGCCATCATGATGCCCAGCGCCAGCAGGTTGCCGGCGGTGAGGTCGTCGATCGGGATGCCGACGCGCATCGGGCCGCGGCCGGGCTCGCCGGTGATGGACATGAGGCCGCCCATGCCCTGGGCGATCTGGTCCACGCCGGCGCGATGGCCGTAGGGCCCGTCCTGGCCGAAGCCGCTGATGCTGGCATAGACGATGCGCGGGTTGATGGCGCGGATGTCATCGTAGGACACTTTGAGCCGGTGCTTGACCTGCGCGCGCATGTTTTCGACCACGATGTCGGCGGTGCGGGCGAGGCGCATGAAGGCTTCGTGGCCGGCGGGGTCTTTCAGGTTCAAATGGATTGCGCGCTTGTTGCGATGCAGGTTCTGGAAATCGAAGCCGCGGCGGTTGCCGGCAATGTCTTCACCGCCGGTCGGTGGCGGCTCGATGCGGATCACGTTGGCGCCCCAATCGGCCAGATGCCGCACGCAGGTCGGGCCGGCGCGGGCCAGCGTGAGGTCGAGCACGGTCAGGCCGTTGAGCGGCAGACGCGTTTCGGTGCGCTGGGCGAGGTCGGCAGGGCTTTCGGGCATTCTGAATCTCCTCCGGTGGGGATTGTCCGCCGGCTTGGCGGTTCGTTCAATGGGGCATGGACGCAGTGGACCTGGCGCTGGTGCTGGCCGTGGACGG
>DATDIC010000301.1:0-6548 GCA_036521275.1 Acetobacteraceae bacterium | reverse complement strand
GTCGTCGTCTTGCTGGATGTCATCCAGCACCTGGTTGATCAGCGCCAGAGCGGCACGGACTGTCATCTTGTCCCCCGAATGCTCCAGCACCGCGGCGAAGCGGGTGAATGCGGCCATGCCCGGCCCGATCGCCGATTGCGCTAAATCGACCGGCCCGATGCCGGCGGCACGGATGGCGGCGAGCGCGTTGGGCAGCTCGGCCCGCAGAGCACGCACAAAGACATCCCGTTCCACCACGCGGCTCTCCGGCGGCCGGCTGCGGCAGACCAGTACGATCGAGGACGCGAGCGCGTTCGTTCTCATGCCGATCATGCGGTTCGTCAGCTCGGTGCGCAGCGGCCAGGTCCGGATCACGCTCAGCCCGCTATCAACCACGGCCTGTAAAAACGAGGCCCAGCCCGGCGAGGTGATACCGTCCTTGCCAGCTTCCGACTGCTTGAATGCGTAATAAATGGACAACGGCGCATCGTGATCCGACGCCTGCCGCATTGCGGCCAATGCGCGCGCCATGCCGGTCATGAAAAACGCGGCGGCACCGGTTTTGCCGCCGTGCCGATAGGGGCTGGCGATCAGTTCGGGCTGCTTCGGCGTCAGTGCCGCGGCGAGCAGCGTCGGCCAAACCGGCGGCTGTCCGTCGCGCCCACCCAGGGTGCGGCGGAGCCACACGTAGAAGAAGTCCGACAGATCGGCGTAACCGATATTGTCGTAATACGGGGGATCCGTGCTGACGATGGCGCGGAGATGGTGCCGGTCGCCGGTCGCGTCCGCCATACTGACAGTGGCGTTGGCTGTATCAAGCGGAATGGCCTCGAGACTTTCCGCGGTCCACTCCACCGCGCCGGCATAGGAGCCGGTCCCGCGTAGCAGCGGATTGAGTTCCGCGAAATCCCAGGTCATTGCGATGGCCTGGCGGGCAAAGGTGGGGCGAGTTGAATCCCGTTCAGTGAACCAGGTGCAGATCGATGATCCCCGGTCGGCCATTTTGGAATGCGCGAACGCAAGATAGGTCGCCACCGCATCGGCATAGGCGCGTGCGCCAGTTCCGCCTTCGTGCAACGGCGCTCCATCAGCGGCTAGGCCGGCACTGCGTGCGTCGCGTTCAATCAGCTCCCGTGCTTCGCCGATCAACCCCGAGAATGTCTCCAGCGCAACGAGCTGTCGCGGCGTGAACAGGTCCTTGAACCGGGGCAGCCCATAGTCGGGTGGTGCGAACCAGCGCGGGTTCCGGGGCAGTTTCTGATCGAGTTCCGGCAGTGCGATCGGCACCACAGCGGCGGATTGCTCCTGCGCGTCGGTGGCGGGCAGATAGCTCCGGCCCCGCCGACCCTCGACGGCGACCGCCAGCAAGCGGCAACGCATCCGGCCTGCCCTGGCTTCCTGCTTGATCCAGTCGGACTCTATCGGCGAGCCGGTCAACAGGCAGCGGAAGCTCGCGCCCCGCGACGCTTTCGTGCCTCGTTTCGCCCGCGCCGCGACCGCGGCCGAGGGCGTGCCACTGCGCACGGCAAACCGATAGGTTGCCGCCGCGCGATCCAGCTTCGGGTCGAGCCAGACGGTCCGCGTCTTACGGGTGGACAGCATGAAGGTCGAGATCAGCGGCACGTGCGCGCCTTTCGCCGCCGGGTCAGGCGAACGGACAGTGCGCGCCCAGAGCCAGGCGACCACCGGCGCCTCGATGCCGCCGGGCAATTGTGCGGTGGGGTACATATGCCCGATCCGCAGTTGCGCCTGCTCGCGCACCCAGCGTCCGTAATAGCGCACGTCCTCCGCCAGTCCGCGCGGCCGGCGGCATGTTTCTGCCGGCAACCAATCCGGGTTGCTGCTGTCCGGGTTCATTGCCGGCCGATCCCGGAACGCCGCCGGTATCTCAACCAGCGCCTTCGATATCAGCACCGCGACGGGATTGAGATCGGATCCGACCGCCCGCAATCCCAGACGCTGCGCTTCCAGAAGCGTTGAGCCGCCGCCGCAGAACGGATCAGCGACCGGCGGCGCATATGCCAGCAGATAAGCGCGGACAGCCGCCGGATCGGATACCGGCGGCGGTTCTTCGTTGCGGCGCCATGCGATGGAACGGGCAATCTCCCAGCGCGCCTGGTGCAGGATCGTTTCGTCGCCGGCCGCTGACCAGGGCGCGAGTTGCGCGATCAGCCGATGCAGGCGGCTGCGTTCGGTCTGTTGCGCGGCGTCGGTGGGGAATCGGTCCGGCCAGGACGACGGATCATCGACGGACTGGGCGAACAGCACGGCGCGGCACGCGGCCAGCGGCCGCCGTGCCCACCACAGGTGCAATGTCGAGGGATGTCCGTGCCGGATCGATTTTTCGCGTGCCGCGGCGGCATTGATCGCCTCCAGCGGGATCGAAACCTCGATCAGTTTTTTGCACGGCCGCGGTTCGACCATGCGGTGACGTCGCCCTCCTGGCTGGAACTGCGCGTTTTGCGCAGCGCAGTTTCACCAGCCAAGGCGCTAAGGTCCGGTTAAACCGGCGGATTTTTTCGCTGGGACTCATGCCACCCGGAGTGCGGGGGACATTGGGCAGTGCCCTATACTTCGGCCTCGGCAAAAATCTGCCGCACGTCACCGCGCCATGCGCCGTGATACCGCGCCAGCCAGTGCTCCGCCTGACACGGGGCGCCGGCAACGATCATCTCCAGCGGCGAGAGGTACATTGCTTCGTCCTGGCCGCTCGCGTCCCGCCGGCCGCGCGCGCGAAGCCCATCTCGTGCCGCACGCAAGACCTCCGTGGCCAGATCGCGCAAGGTGCCGCCACGCCATGGCGCCGCCAGCCCCTGGCGAGGCACCGCCCGCCGCAAGGCGTTGGCTTCGGCCCAGCCGGCACCGCGCAGCAACGCCTCCGCCGCCGCGAGCGCGGCGTCGTCATAGAGCAAGCCAACCCAGAAAGCCGACTGCGCCAGCATCATCTCCGGCGTGCCGGCGTCTGCCCCGCGCATCTCCAGAAAACGCTTGATCCGCACATCGGTAAATACGGTCGTCATGTGGTCGGCGAAATCGCCCACCGTCGCCACCTGTCCGGCAAGCTTGTACAGCCGTCCGTCCATGAAAGCGCGGAACGAAGCGCCGGCCACATCGATATATTGGTTGTCGCGGTAAATGAAATACATCGGAACGCTATCGATCAGCCATTGCGCATAGCGCTCGAACCCGAACCCCGGCTCGAACATGACCTCCGGAATACCGGACCGCTGGTTGTCGGTGTCGGTCCAAACCTGTGCCCGGAAGGAGAGAAAGCCGTTCGGATGCCCCTCGGTGAACGGGGAGTTGGCGAACAGGGCCGTGGCCAACGGTTGCAGCAGCAACGAGACGCGCAGCTTGCGCACCATGTCCGCTTCAGAGCTGTAGTCCAGGTTTACCTGCACGGTGCAGGTGCGGGTCATCATGTCCAACCCGAGCTCGCCGACTTTCGGCATATAGCCACGCATGATCGCGTAGCGGCCCTTTGGCATCCACGGCATCTCGTCGCGGCGACAGATCGGATGAAAGCCGAGTGGCGCGAAACCGAGCCCCAAATCGCCGGCGATGCTGCGGACATCGGCAAAATGGGCCGCGAGTTCGGTCCTGGTATCGTGCAGTGTTTCAACCGGTGCGCCAGACAGCTCCAGTTGTCCCGCCGGTTCCAGCGCGATGGAGGCGTCGCCCTGCTTTAACCCGATCGGGTTGCCGCGATCCAGGATCGGCTCCGCACTCGTATGACGGGCCATTCCCTCCAGCAGCGCTCGGATCGTGCCGCGGTTGCCACCCTCCTCAGTGTAGCGGGGCGGCGCGAGATCGGTGCGGCGGAACCCGAACTTCTCGTGCTCAGTCCCGATTCGCCATGCTTCGCACGGCTTACAGCCTTGTTCGATGTACTCGGCCAACTGCCGAACGGACGTGATCGGCGTGGCGTCGGCGTCTCCGGGGTTGGACATATCGCTCCGGGCGTTCGGGTTTTGTCGAATGGCAGTATCAGTCCCCGGCTGGGGCCTGCAACTGCCCCACCCCGCTCAGGAATCCCAGGCCCACGATGCAAGCGGTTTCGGCACGCAGGATGCGTGGCCCCAGCGAAGCTGCCGAGACAAAAGGGTGCGACAGCACAGTTTCAAGCTCCGTCGGGGCAAAACCTCCTTCCGGGCCGACCAGCAGGCCAGCCGGCCCGCGTCCCGCCGGCACGGAAGGCGCGTGCCGGCGTTCGACCGCGGCAATCAGCGTTCGTCCGCCTGGCCAGGAGGCCAGCAGGGTCGTCAACCTCTGCGGATTGCGCAGGATAGGCACACTCAGCCGTTCGCTCTGCTCGGCGGCTTCCGTTGCGATCGCCAGCAGGCGCTCGGGATTGACCCGCGTCGCCACAGTCCGCTCGGTCAGCACCGGGATAATGACCGAGGCACCCAGCTCCGTGGCCTTCTGCACGACAAGGTCGGTGGCATCCCGCTTCAGAAGGCCGAAAGCGAGCCAAAGGTCCGGCTCCGGTTCCTGCTGGCGAAGGCGCTCCTTGACGGCGAAGATCGCGTGATCCCGCGCCAGCTCCACAAGCTCCGCCAGCCATTCGCCGTCCGCGCCATTGAACAGTAATACCCGTTCACCAATCCCGCGCCGCATCACGGTCCGCAGGTAATGCGCCTGCCCCGCACCGGCTGGCACCCGAATGCCATCCGAAAGCGGAGCCGGCACGAACAGCCGGAGAGATGACATGTTGACCCCGATCAGCCCAGCGGCAGACTAGCGGGAATGGCTTCGCACACCGACATCGTCGCAACCGGCTGGGTCGCCCGCCTGCCGCACGCCTGGCGTCCCTATCTGCTGCTGGCCCGGCTCGATCGCCCGATTGGCGCCTGGCTGCTGTTTCTGCCCGGCTTGTGGGGGATTCTCCTGGCCCGCGTGCCGGCGGTCCCGACCGCCTGGCTGGTGCTGCTGTTCGCCATCGGGGCGGTGGTAATGCGCGCCGCCGGCTGCGTGGTGAACGATCTGTGGGACCGCGATATCGACCGCAAGGTGGCGCGCACCGCAGGGCGGCCGCTCGCCTCCGGTGCGCTGCGCCCCTGGCAGGCGCTGGTATTCCTGGCTGTGCTGCTGCTGGCTGGGCTGGCGATCCTGCTGCAGCTCGACCGACTGGCGCAGGTGCTAGGGGTCGCGTCGCTGCTGCTGGTTGCGATGTATCCGCTGGCCAAGCGGGTCACCTGGTGGCCGCAGCTCGTCATGGGGTTCACCTTCGGCTTCGGCGCACCACTCGGTTACGCCGCCGCGGCGGGGCGGATCGACGCCGCCTGGGGCGCCATCTACGCCGCCGCTATCCTGTGGGACCTGGGATTCGACACGATCTATGCCCATCAGGATCGCGAAGACGACGCACTGGCCGGCGTGAAGTCCACCGCCCGCCTGTTCGGGACACGCACCCGCCCGTTCCTTGCCGCCTGCTATGCAGGAACGATCGTGGCGCAGGCCCTGGCCGGATGGCTGGCCGGCCTTGGGGGATGGTTCTACCTCGCGCTCATGCTTCCCGCGTTCTTGCTGTTCCGGCAGGTCCACCTACTCGATATCGACGATCCGGCTCGGTGCCTGCGCTTGTTCCGCGCCAACCGGGAAGTCGGCCTGGCAGTCGCAGCGGCGATCCTGGCCGGATGGCTATGAGCCGAGCCTGACCGGGTGTCCCCGGCGGGCGGATTCGGCCGCGGCATCGGCCAGCAGCAAGGAAGCCAGGCCGTCCGCTCCGGTCGGAGACGCCACCGCCTTGCCCTCGATCGCATCCAGGAACGCGTCCAGCTCTGCCCGGTATGCCGTTGCGTAGCGTTCCAGGAAGAATAGCATGGCCGGATCGGTGGTGAAGCCGTTGGCTCCGGCATGCTCCAGCGTAGTCGCGGTCATGTTGCCCGCCCGCAGCATGCCAGCCGCACCGTGCGCCTCGATGCGCTGGTCGTAGCCGTAGCTGGCGCGACGCGAATTGGAGATTTGCGCCAGCGCCCCGCCGGCGGTCCGCAGCACGACTACGGCGGTGTCCACATCCCCCGCTGTCCCGATGGCCGGATCGACCAGCACCGACGCGGCAGCATAAACCTCGATCGGCTCGTCATTCAGCAGGTGGCGCGCCATGTCCAGATCGTGGATCATCATGTCGCGGAACAGCCCGCCAGAGCTGGCGATGTAGGAAAGCGGCGGCGGCGCCGGGTCGCGGCTGATTATCGTGAGCAGTTCCAGGCGCCCGATCTCACCCGCCCGCAGCCGGTCGTGCAGGGCGCGGAAGCTCGGGTCGAAGCGGCGGTTGAAGCCGACCATCAGCTTGATGCCGGCCCGGTCGCCCACATCCAGGCACGCGCGCACACGAGCGGCACTGAGATCGACGGGTTTTTCGCAGAATACCGGCTTGCCGGCTGCCGCGGAACGTTCGATCAAGTCGGCGTGGGTGGGCGTGGGCGTGCAGACCATCACCGCATCGGCGGAGAAGGCTGCGTCCAGCTCGATCGCCGCCGCGCCGCACGAGGCGGCGAGGCGCTCCGCGGCCGCGCGGTCCACATCCACCACCCCCGCCAGCCGTGCCCGCTTGTTCGCGGCAACGT
>DATDIC010000300.1:0-2146 GCA_036521275.1 Acetobacteraceae bacterium | reverse complement strand
CACCGTGCCGCCCGCCGCTTCCAGCAGCGCCTGTGGCGCCGCGGTGTCCCATTCCATCGTGCGGCCGAAGCGCGGATACAGATCGGCGCGCCCTTCGGCCAGCCGGCAGAACTTCACCGCGGAGCCGAAATTGATCACCTCGGCGATCTTCCGGCCGGCGAGGAACGCATCCAGCCGGCTCTGGTCGCCGTGATAACGGCTGGCGAGCACGGTCAGCCCTTGCTCCGGCGGACGTCGGGCGGCAATCGGTGCTTCGCCGCCGCGCGTCCGTTTCCAGGCACTCTGCCCGACGATGCCGCCGAACAGCTCCCCCATCGCCGGTACGGCAACCACGCCGAGGTAGGCGCGACCGTCCCGCACCAAGCCGATATTCACCGCAAACTCGTTGTTGCCGGCGGCGAACTCCCTGGTTCCATCCAGCGGATCGACCAGCCAGTATTGCGCTGTCGGTGCGGTGATACGGCCGGCGGCAACTTCCTCCTCGGCGATCACCGGCATATCAGGGCAGGCGTGGCGCAAGCCCTTCACGATGATCGCCTCCGCCTTATGGTCCGCCTCCGTCACCGGTGATTTGTCCTCCTTGCGCTGGATGTCGAAGCCACGCGCGCGCACGGCCAGGATCGCTTCGCCGGCCTGAAGGGCAAGACCGGCAGCGAGAGAGAGCAGCGATGTATCGTCCATCCGCCGGGTTTACCGGCCCGTGGCCGGCATCACAACGCAATCCATCCCGGTGACGCTCCTTTTCAGCACCGAAAGCGCAGCGCATCCACCAGCACGGTGAAGGCCGGCGTGGGTTGACGCCGGCTGGGGTAATAGAGGTGATACCCCGGAAACGGCTCGCACCACTCGGTCAGCACCCGAACGAGCCGTCCCGCTTCGAGATGCGCTTCCACTTGCTCCTCGGGCAGATAGGCCAGTCCGAGCCCTGCCAGGGCCGCCTGAAGCGCCAGGGCAGTCGTATTGAACACGAGTTGCCCCTCGACCCGAACCCGCAGCTCGCGGCCATCCTTTCCAAACTCCCAGGCGTAGAGGCCACCGTGCGTCGGCAGGCGAAGGTTGATGCAGCGGTGCATCGTCAGGTCCGGCGGCGTTCGCGGCGCCCTCCGCGCGGCGAAGCAGGATGGCGCGCCGACCACCGCCATCCGCATGTCAGGGCCGATGCGCACGGCGATCATGTCTTTCGCAACCATCTCGCCCGAACGAACCCCGGCGTCGTATCGCCCGGCGACAATGTCGGTCAGGCCGTAGTCGATGACGAGTTCCACGTTGATATCCGGATAGTCCGGCAGCAGCTTCGCCAGGGCAGGCAACAGGATTACACTGGCGGCGTGTTCGTGCGTGGTGATGCGGATGGTGCCGGCGGGCTTCTCGCGCAGCTCACTCAGTGCGGCCAGCCCGGCGTCGATCTCGTCGAGCGCCGGCCCCACGGCAAGCAGCAGGCGTTCGCCAGCCTCGGTCGGCGCAACGCTGCGGGTGGTGCGGGTCAGCAGCCGCAGCCCGAGCCGTTCCTCCAGGCCACGGAGGGTCTGGCTCAGCGCCGACTGTGAAACCCCGAGCTGCGCGGCGGCGCGGGTGAAGCTGCGCTCCCTCGCCACGGCCAGAAAGGCGAGCAAATCGTTGAGATCCGTCCGCGGCATTCAGAAGTCCCGCTTATCAGTTCATACGGGTTCTACCGCCTAATCGCCGGCAGCCGGAGCCCCTACCTGATCACGCGAGCAGCACAGGAGAGGACGCTATGGAAATCAAACGAGCGGGGTCGCAGCCTTCCGCCAAGGGACCGGCCGAATGGTTCACCGGGGCTGTCCGCATTGATCGACTGTTCAGCCCGCCCGACCCGGCCCGGGTTGCTGGCGCCCTGGTCACGTTCGAGCCGGGCGCCCGCACCGCATGGCACACGCATCCGCTCGGCCAGACCCTGATCGTGACCGCCGGTTGCGGCCGGGTGCAGCGCGAAGGCGGAGCGGTCCAGGAAATCCGGCCCGGCGACGTCATCTGGTTTGCGCCGGGCGAGCGGCACTGGCATGGCGCCTCGGCCACCACCGCGATGAGTCACATCGCGATCCAGGAAGCGCTCAACGGCAAAGCCGTCGATTGGATGGAACAGGTTACCGACGAACAATACCAGGCCGGATCAAACACCAACTGA
>DATDIC010000299.1:0-4025 GCA_036521275.1 Acetobacteraceae bacterium | reverse complement strand
AGCTTGCGGCCGTATTTCAGCGTCACGACATCCCAGCCCATGTCGCGGAACAATCCCTCGATCCGGCCGAACAGCCGGTCGGGCACGACGGAATCCAGGCTCTGCCGGTTGTAGTCGATGATCCACCACACATCGCGGACGTCGTGCTTCCATCCCTCCAACAGCGCTTCGTAGATGTTGCCCTCGTCCAGTTCGGCGTCGCCGGCGATGGCGATGTGCCGACCCGCGGGCAGATCGGTGTGGCCCAGCCCGTGCAGCCGCACATAATCCTGGATCAGTGCGGAAAACGTCGTCATCGCCACACCGAGCCCGACCGAGCCGGTAGAGAAGTCCACCTCCGGCCCGTCCTTCACCCGCGACGGGTAGGATTGCACGCCGCCGAACGCCCGCAGCCCCAGCATTTTCTCGACCGTCTGGCGACCGAACAGGTAGTTGATGGCGTGGAAGACCGGCCCGGCATGCGGCTTCACCGCAATGCGGTCCTGCGGTCGCGCCACCACGAAATAGAGCGCGGTCATGATCGAGATCACCGACGCACAGGACGCCTGATGGCCGCCGACCTTCAGCCCGTCCCGGTTCGGGCGGATGTGGTTGGCATTGTGGATCATCCAGGACGACAGCCACAGCAGCTTGCGCTCAAACTGATGCAGCAGGTCGCTGCGCAGCTCCGGCGATTGCGCCTGCAATGCGACATCGAGATTCATGCCCGCCGCTCCCCGGCCGGCAGGCCGACCACCGGCCATTGCCGCCCCCCTAGCAGGCGTCGTACCGCGTTCGACGCATTGCGCTTGCCATCCCCGGCATAACCTTCGTGCCAGTCTTCGATCTTGGTGAGATCGTACAGGTAGTTCACCATCAGCGTGGCACTCGCCTTGACACCCTTTTCCGAGGTGTCGCCGCACATGTTGATCCGCTCCAGCCGCGCGCCGTTCGCCAGGTGGAAATGCGCCACCGGATCACGGGCGCGCCTGCCGTTTGCCTCGATCAGCAGGTAGCGCGCGCACAGCCGCACCAGCGGCGGTTCGACAACCCGCACGACTGCGGGGTCGCGGAACCAGCCACGGCGCTCCAGCAATTCGGCAAGAATGGTCGGACCGTCACCCGGAAGCAGCGTGCGCAGCCCGTTGGTTTCCTCTTCCGTCAGCAGGCCGGGCTCGTTTTCCGCCAGCTTGGGGTCGAGCCAGCGGCGGAAACCCGGAACCGGAGACAGCGTGGCGAAGGTGCGCAGGTTGCGGAATTCCGCCGACAGCTCCTCCGCCACACGCTTGATCAAAAAATTCCCGAAGCTGATGCCGGCCAGTCCACGCTGACAGTTGCTGATGGAATAAAAAATCGCGGTATCGGCCTCCCGTGGATCGAGCACCGGTTCCTTTTCATCGAGCAGTCGCTGCACGCTGCCGGCAAGCCCCTTGACCAGCGCCACCTCCACGAAGATCAGCGGCTCCATCGGCATGCGCGGATGAAAGAACGCGTAGCAGCGGCGATCGGAATCAAGGCGGTTCTTCAGGTCCCGCCAGGAGCGGATTTCGTGCACCGCTTCGTAGCCCACCAACTTTTCCAGCATCACCGCGGGGCTCGACCAGTCGATCCGGTGCAGTTCAAGGAAACCGATATCGAACCAGGCTGCCAGCAACCCGCGCAGATCCGATTCCAGCGCCGCCAGCAGCGGGTCGTTGTCACGCGTGGCCAGCAGGAACGCGCGCAGATCGACCAGGAACTTCCGCCCGTCGGGGATCGTGGTGAACTGCGTCAGCAGCTTGAGCCGCGGCGGTTCCAAGGCACGCCGCAGCTCCGCCTGGGCCACGGCGCGCTCGGCCGGGTCGTCTGCGTTCCGCACAGCCTCATACGCAGTCGCGACGGTGGCCGGATCCGAATCGAACGTGGCCAGCGTGCGCAGCAGGTCTTTCCGACCTGCATCGTCCAGCCCGAGATAGGTGCGCGCCAGTCGGGCGGCGCGATTGCGCGCGCTGACCTCGCCACCGCGAGCACGCAGCCAGGCACGGATCTGCGCGTCGATGCTGCTGTCTTCTTCGGAAACGCCGGCGGCCATGTCGCGCCAGGCGGCGGTCAGGCGTCGGATGGCGCGATCGAACAGTCCGGGGGAGGCGACTTCGCTCATGCACGGTTCCTCGGCTGCCATCGACTATAGACCGATTGCCCATGATAGACCGATTGCTCAGGGGCGCGCCTCGGCCAGGTGTGCAGTGCGGCGTCGCGCCTGGATCAGGGACGCAGGTGGCTCAGCAGGTCCTCCGCCACCATCCCGACACCGGCGCGCTGGGCGGCACGGCCGTGCAGCCAGGCGGCAGCGGCCGCAGCTTCCCAGGCCGGCATGCCCTGCCCGAGCAATCCGGCGATCACCCCGGCCAGCACGTCTCCGGCGCCGGCAGTGGCAAGCCAGGGCGGTGCATTGGCATTGACGGCAGCGCGGCCATCCGGGCCGGCGATGATGGTATCGTTTCCCTTCAGCAGCACCACCGTGCCCGTCCGTTTCGCCGCGGCGCGAGCTGCCGCCAAACGGTCGCTGCCGGCATCGCCGAACACGCGCGCGAACTCGCCCTCATGCGGCGTCAGCACCGCCGCGCCAGCAAACGCATCCGGATTTCCGGCGAAAGCCGTGAAGCAGTCCGCATCCGCGACCACCTGCCGTTTCGCTGTCAGCAGCACCGGCAGCGTGTTCCGCGCCGCCTCCGCACCCAGCCCCGGCCCGCACACCCAGACCTTCCGGCGCGGATCGCCCAGCAGGTCCTGGAGAGCGTCGTCGGTCACGATGATCCCGGGCGACCCGGTCCGGTACACATCGCCCCCGCCATGGAAGGCGGCGATCGTCACCATGCCCGCCCCGGCGCGCCGGGCCGCATCCGCCGCCATGCGCGCCGCACCCGTCATGTGCGGCCCGCCCACCACGGTGACGTGGCCACGGCTGTATTTGTGACCGGACGCCGATGGCTGCGGCAGCGTCCAAAGCTCCGGCAGGTTCGCGAACGTCTGCGGCCGCACCTGTTCCAGCACCGCCTCCGGCAGGCCGATATCAGCCAGCACGATCTCGCCGCAAAGCTCGCGTCCCGGCTGCAGCAGATGACCTGGTTTCAGGCGAAAGAACGTGACGGTCAGCTCGCAACGCGGGGCGAAGCCGCGGATCGCACCGGTGGCGCCATCCACCCCGCTCGGCACATCCACCGCGACGAGCCGCCGCGCGGCGCGCAACACGTCGGCCACGGCGCCATCCACGTCCCGCGCCAGGCCGGCGCCGAACACCGCATCGATCACAAGTTCGGCACGCGAGACGGAGGCCGCGGAAAATTCCGCCGACGACCCCCGCCATCGCCCGGCGGCCAGAGCGGCATCACTGCCATCCCGCGGTGAGGCCAGTACGGCGACGTGGACCGGCCAGCCCTGTTCGGCCAGCAGCCGTGCCGCGACATACCCGTCGCCGCCATTATTGCCCGGGCCGCACAGCACCAGCGTGCGCCCCGGCCGGAACCGCGCCCGCACCGCGCGCGCTACGGCCCGCCCGGCATGCTCCATCAGCGCCGCGCCGGACATGCCAAGCCCCGGCGAGAGCGCATCCGCCCGCCCCATCTCGGCCGGCGACAGAAGCTGCGCGCGTCCGGCCAATCGATCCAACCACCCGCTTCGAACCATGCTATCGACCATGCGGCGAATGTATCGGGAGACGGCGGCGATGGAAGACTACAAGCTCGATAATCCGGTGCAGGGCTATCCCGGCAAGTCCGTCTGCCATGGCGGGCTGGGCCATTCCCGCTCCCCTCCCGTCGTTCCCACTCCGCTCCCGTCATTCCCGCTCCCCTCCCGTCATTCCCGCGAAAGCGGGAATCCATACAAACCCCCGCGACTTCGCAGACCATCGTTTAGATGCCCGCTTTCGCCTGCATGACGGGTCTGCTCACGCGTTCCCTGATCGCCCTGCTCCCGGATGATACGATCCGTCCAGCAGCACGAGATGACCCAGGAACGTCTCCGTGCAGGCGCGCCACGAGTACCGCTCCGCATGCGCGCGGCAG
>DATDIC010000298.1:0-7905 GCA_036521275.1 Acetobacteraceae bacterium | reverse complement strand
GGCATGTGCACCAGGTGGCCCATGTCGGGGCTCAGCTCGCGTAGCCGGTCGCCGGTACCCAACGCCGTCTCCGGAAGCGGCGACATCTCCATCAGGTGCACATGGAGGTGCAGAAGGCCGGGATGGTTCATTGCGCCCGGCAGATCGCGGAAGGCGGACTCGAGCACCTCGCGCGCCTCGAGCGTTCCAGCGCCGGGCGCGGGCTCGCCGGTACGCATGTCCCACATGCGCCAGGGCGTGCGGTTGAGGATAGCTTCCGCGAAGATGGTGCGTAGATCGAGGTCGTCGGGACGCGCCCGATGCACAATGCGCATGGCGTCGGCGAAGGCGTCGTTCCAGGGGCGTTGGTCGTCGATCGGGTCGCGCTGTGGGTAGCGGGTGGGCAACGCCTCGATCAGCGCGCGTTCCGGCGCGCTGACATCGCCGGCCAGCGCCAGGGCCGCGCGTGTGGAATCATAGGCGCGGGCAAGCGCCGCGGCCTTGCCGGCGGGATCCATCAGGTCCCAGGGGAAATTATAGTTCGGCCCGACCGCGTAGCCGATACCCCAATGGGCCATGGCACAGTTCGGGTCGGCCTCCAGCGCCTTCTCGAAGCAGGCGATAGCCTCCTCGTGGTGATAGCCGAAGCACCAGTTGAGGCCACGGTCGAACCAACGCTGGGCGTCTGCCGAGCTGGTGGTCACCGTCCGGGAGTAAGGGCCGAGATCATAGGGGTAGTCCACGTCGCCTCCTCCACCAGTGTTGGGGCCCGCACCCGCGGTGGCGGTTTCGGGTTCCCGCCGAACCATATACATCGCCGGCGGCGTTCGCCAGCAATGTTATGGTGTCGAGTGTCGCAGTTATTATACCGCGCGTTACGAACCCGATGGCGGCCCGCAGAGAGAGCCATGCATGCGCCCAGCAAAAAGGGCACCCACCGGGTGCCCTTCTTTCTAAAAGGCCGGATCGGATGGATCAGAAATCCATCCCGCCCCCGCCCATGCCGCCTGGCATTCCACCACCACCGGCGGCCGGCTTCTCCGGCCGCTCCGCTACCATCGCCTCTGTTGTGATCATCAGCGCGGCGATCGAAGCCGCGTGTTGCAGGGCCGACCGTACCACCTTGGTGGGGTCGATGATGCCGGCCTTCACCAGGTCCTTGAATTCGCCAGTCTGTGCGTCGAACCCCCAATTGTATTCGTGCTTATCGAGCACCTTCCCGGAGATCACCGCGCCGTCTTCACCAGCGTTCTCGGCAATCTGACGCAGCGGCGATTGCAGCGCCTTGCGCACCACTTCGATGCCCAGCCGCTGGTCGTCGTTGTCGCCGGTCAGCTTGGCAAGAATAAGTGACGCGCGCACCAAAGCGACCCCGCCACCCGGAACAATACCCTCCTCGACTGCGGCGCGCGTCGCGTGGAGTCCATCATCGACGCGATCCTTGCGCTCCTTCACCTCGACCTCACTCCCGCCACCGACGCGAATTACCGCCACGCCACCGGCGAGTTTCGCCAGCCGCTCCTGCAGCTTCTCGCGATCGTAGTCCGAGGTGGTCTCCTCGATCTGCGTGCGGATCTGGTTGCAGCGGCCCTTGATGTCATCCTTCTTGCCAGAGCCCTCGACGATCGTGGTGTTCTCTTTTTCGATGAGCACCCGCTTCGCCTTGCCGAGCATGTCCAGCGTGACGTTCTCGAGCTTGATGCCGACATCCTCGCTGATCACCTGGCCGCCGGTGAGCATGGCGATGTCTTCCAGCATGGCCTTGCGGCGATCGCCGAAGCCAGGGGCTTTGACTGCCGCAACCTTCAAGCCGCCACGCAGCTTGTTGACTACCAGCGTCGCCAGCGCCTCGCCTTCGACATCTTCGGCGACGATCAGCAGCGGACGGCCCGACTGCACCACCGCTTCGAGCAGCGGCAGAAGCGGCTGCAGGCCGGACAGCTTCTTCTCGTGGATCAGGATGTACGGCTGATCGAGCTCCGCCGTCATCTTCTCGGCATTAGTAATGAAATAGGGCGACATGTAGCCGCGGTCGAACTGCATGCCCTCGACCACGTCGAGCTCGGTCTCGATGCCCTTGGCTTCCTCGACGGTGATGACACCCTCGTTGCCGACCTTCTGCATCGCCTCGGAAATCATTTTGCCGATTTCAGAGTCGCCGTTCGCGGCAATCGTGCCGACCTGTGCGGTTTCGGCCGGAGTGGTGATCTTGCGCGAGTGCTTTTTCAGCTCCTCGACGACCGCGTTCACGGCCTTGTCGATGCCCCGCTTGATGTCCATCGGGTTGATGCCCGCGGAGACCGCTTTCCCACCTTCGCGGATCATGGAATGGGCAAGCACGATCGCCGTCGTGGTGCCATCTCCGGCGATATCGTTGGTTTTGGAAGCAACCTCGCGCACCATCTGCGCGCCCATGTTCTCGAACTTGTCGGAGAGCTCGATCTCCTTGGCGACAGTGACCCCATCCTTGGTGATCCGCGGGGCGCCGAAGCTCTTGTCGAGCACGACATTGCGGCCCTTGGGGCCGAGCGTGACCATCACCGCGTCGGCGAGAATATCCACGCCGCGCAGCATCCGCTGCCGTGCGTCATTACCAAAACGAACGTCCTTGCTGGCCATATGAATGTCTTTCCTTGATTCTTGTTGTTGGTGCTTGGATCAGGCGGCTTTCTTCTTGGCTGCCGGGGCGCCCTCGATAACACCCATGATGTCGGATTCCTTCATGATGACGAGTTCCTCGCCCTCGAGCTTTACCTCGCTGCCCGACCATTTTCCGAACAGGATGCGATCGCCGGCCTTCACGTCCAGAGGCACGAGTTGGCCCTCTTCATTGCGCGCGCCCGGCCCGACTGCGATCACCTCGCCCTCCATCGGCTTCTCCTGCGCGGTATCGGGGATGATGATCCCGGCCTTGGTCTTCTCTTCAGCGTTCAGCCGGCGGACCACGACCCGGTCGTGCAACGGGCGGAATTTCATTGATTGGCTCCTGAGATGAGTGAGCGAGCCTCCTGAGGCTCCGACGCAATGTCCGAATGCGGTCAATCGCATCCAAGAAGGACGACTTAGCACTCAATAGGCGCGAGTGCTAGCCTCATATGGGCAGCGTTGCGGGTGCCTGCCAGGCGCCGCGAACATCCGCTGCCGTCAGATCGCGACTTTCGGAATTTCTTGCCCCAATTTTCCAATGTAAACGGGCGAAATCACCAGTCCCCGGCGCTGTCTTCGTTGCGCAGATCGTATGTTTCGCCCTGGGTGCACGCCTTCTCTCACGCGTCGGCGTTGGTGCGCAATCCAGCCGCACTGCAATATTACGCCGAAGATGCCCACTGAAGTTGGCATAAGACCAGCTAGGCCAACGGCCACGAAATTCTGGTCTTGTGCTGGCCCGACCCAGCCCGCAATCTTGGCCGGATTTTGGGGACGGGTTTCCATAACAATAATGCGGCCAAGGGGGAGAAGCGGCGTGATAGGGCGGCGTGGGTTGATGGTTTCCGCTACGGCATCCGCTGCTCTGGCCGCGGTGCGACCGGTCCGCGCGGCGTCGGGCGGAGGCACGCTCGCGGTGGCGATCTTCGCCGACCCGCTGTCATTCGACCCCCACCTGACAGGCAACCTTCAGGGTCGCGCGGCCACGCGCGCAATCCACGATACGCTGTTCACCGTCGGCGCCGACGGTCGAATCGCGCCCAGCCTGGTGGAACGCTGGGACCAGCCAGATCCCACGACCTACATGCTACACCTGCGCCAGGGGGTCCGGTTCCAGGACGGAACACCGTTCGACGCCGCAGCAGTGCAGTACAACCTCGCGCGCATCTTCGATCCGAAACTGGGCTCGATCCGTGCCGGCGAGCTCTCGGCGCTCGAGAAGGTCGAGGTGGTGGATGACCACACGCTACGCCTGACACTGAAGTATCCGTTCTCCGCATTTCTGTTCCCGCTAACCGACGTTGCCGGCTGCATCGGCTCGCCGGCCGCCATGCAGCAGTGGAAGGTGGAATACGGGCTGCATCCCAGCGGTACCGGCCCGTTCAAGCTGGCCGAATACCAGAAGGACGCACACACCTCCTTGGACCGGAACGGCGATTACTGGATGCCGGGCCGACCGCTGCTCGATCACGTGCTGCTGCGCCCGATCCCGATCGACACGACGCGGATGGCCGAACTGCAGGCCGGGGGCGTGCAGATCGCGGAGGCCCTGCCGCTGCAGAACATCCGGCAGTTGCGCCAGGCCAAAGGCATCGTGGTGTCGGAGCGTGTCGGCTTTCGCTGGGAATATTTCGGTTTCGATCTGCGCCCGGCCTATCCCGGACGCTCCAAGCCGTTCCGCCAGGCCTTCCAGTGGGCCATCGACCGCGAGGCACTGCACCAGGTGGCTTATTTCGGCACCGGTGCGATCGGCTATGACGGCATTCTTCCCAGCAGTCCGTTCTTCGACAAGGACTACAAGCCGTTCACCTACGATCCGGACCGCGCCAAACGGCTGATCGAGCAATCCGGCCTCGGCAGCCCGATCGTGCTCAAGGGACCGCTACAGCCCGACCCGGTAAAGCAGCGAGCCGCGCAAGTGTTTCAGGCCAATGCCGCCGCCATCGGCGTGCAAGTGCAGATCGAGCAGGTGGACAGCGCCGGCTACAACTCGCAGTTGTCTGGCGGCACGATGGCGGTTGATCTGCAAGGCTGGTGGGGCTATCGCCCGGATCCCGACCAATATCTCGCCATTCTGCTTGGCACGAATGGTTCCTACGCGAAGTATAACGGCTACAGCGATCCGGAGATGGACAAGCTGATCATGGCTGAACGCGCGGCGGCTTCGGAAGCGGAGCGCCGACCCATCTTCCGCAAGATGTCGGCGCTGATGAATGATGATGCTGCCTACGTCCCTTGGCACTACACGTCGGACTTCAAGGGCCTCAGCCCGCGCGTGAAGGGCTTCATCCATCCTGCCGACGGGATCATAGATTTCCGCAACATCTCGCTTGCCGCGGCCTGAGGGCTGGCCCCTCACCCACGCCTATCTCGAAGGAGTCATGCCATGCCGGTGGTCCGCGTATCGTTCTATGAAGGCCGTTCTGCCGAAAAGAAGCGCCAGATCGCCGAACGCATCACCGATGCGTTGGTAACCATCGGTGGATCAAAGCGCGAAGCCGTCAACGTGATCTTCGACAACATCGCAAAGGAGGACTGGGTGATCGGCGGCGCCCCGGAATTCGCCAAGGACAACGCGCGCTGACCCAGCCGATCGAGCGTATCCCATGACATCCGTGGCCTTTGGGCTGCTGCTGTTCTCCGATTACACGGTGGCCGAGCTGGCGGAACTTGCCGTCCTCGCAGAGCAGCTTGGATACCGCGATTTCTGGTACACCGACGTACGGTTTGCGCGCGACTGCTATCTCGGACTTGCCGCGGCCGCCGCGCGTACTCATCGCATCAGGTTGGGAACTGGTGTTACCGACCCATACTCCCGCCATCCCGCCCTGACCGCAGCGGCGATCGCTACCCTCGATGAGCTATCGGGCGGTCGCGCCGTGCTGGGGCTGGGTACCGGCGGCACCGGATTCCGCGAACTCGGCATCGTCCAGGCCCTGCCAGTCGCGGCGCTGCGCGAGACGGTCGCGGTGGTGCGCGGCCTGCTCGCCGGTGAAATGGTGCAGCAGCAAGGCAAGGTGGTCTCGCTCACCGGCGCGCGGCTTGGCTTTACGCCGCCGCGGCGGGACATACCGGTCTATTTTGCCACCCACGGGTCGCAAATCACCCGGCTGGCCGCGCAAGTAGCGGACGGTGTGCTGATCGCCAATACACTCGTGCCGGCCGCATTCGAGCATTACGTGACGCAGCTCGAGCAGGGCTTCGACAAGGCGGCCCGCGATCGCGCCGGCTTCGATATCGGCCTGCGCGTTGAGGCCTGTATTGCCGACGACGATGCCGCAGCCTTCGCCGTGATGCGCCGGCGCGTGGTGACGCGCGTGCTCAGCCAGTATCCGCACTGGGACTATTTGCGCGAACTTGGCATTGCATTGCCCGAGGCATTCGCAACTCTCGCGGCGGAACGCCCCGCCGGCTATATCGAGCGCGCCATACCGTTGATGCCCGATGCCGTGGTGGAAAGCATGGTGCTCGCCGGCAATCCGGACCGGGTTGCCCGCCAACTGGCCCGAGCGCTGCATCCCAGGGTCACGAGTGTTACGCTGCGTCCGCATGCACTGAAGGGCGCATCGGTCGCCCCGGTGGTGCGGGCGTTCGCCGAACAGGTGCTGCCGCAGGCGCTGAGGCTGCGGGAGAGTCTGGCCGCGGCATGAGCCCGGCGACCCGTCGCGTTTGATGCTGAGCTTTGCATTCAGGCGGCTGCTCGGCGTCATCCCGGTGGTGTTCCTCACCTCGGTCATCGTGTTCGGCCTCATGCGTCTGCTGCCCGGGGACCCGGTGCAGTTGCTGGTGGGGCAGTCGCAGGCCGAGGTCAGCGCCGCTACCATCGAGGCGCTCCGCCACCAGTACCTGCTCGACCAGCCGATCTGGCTGCAATACCTCGCCTGGGCACGTCACTTGCTGGTGGGCGATTTCGGTCACTCGCTGCAGACGCACCAAGCGGTATGGGTGATGATCCGGCCGCGCATCCTGCCGACCGCGCAGATCGGCTTTACCGCCTGGATACTTGCCCTTGTCGTTGCCGTGCCGCTCGGCGCCGTTACCGCGCGCCATCCCGGCTCGCTCGGCGACTGGGTGGGAACCGTCACCACGCTGTCCGGCGCGGCGATGCCGTATTTTCTGATCGGCGGCGTGCTGATCTTTGTCGTCGCGCTGCGCCTTGGCTGGCTGCCGCCGTCCGGCTACGTACCGCCGGGCCAAGGCCTCGGCCCCAGCATCCGCAGCACGATCCTGCCGGCGGTCACGCTCAGTCTCAGCCTGGGCGCGGTGATCGCCCGCCAGGCAAGGGCAAGCTTCAACGAGGTGCTGCAGTTTCCCTATATCCGTTCGGCCCGCGCCAAGGGGTTGTCGGAATTGCAGGTGATGACGCATCACGCCTTCAAGAATGCGATGCTGCCCGTCGTCACCATCCTGGGCGTGCAACTGGCGACCATGTTCAGTGGCGCTGTGGTCACCGAGACGATCTTCGCGATTCCCGGCATCGGCCGACTGCTCGTTGATGCGATACTCGGGCGCGACTATCCGGTGGTGCAGGCAGTGGTGCTGCTCATCACAATCGTCGTGGTGGTGGCCAACCTGCTGGTGGACATCATCTACGGCTTGCTCGACCCACGCATTCGGCGGGCATAGCGGACCATGGCAGGCAATCTGGCTCCGGCGGTCGCGCCGTCCTACGGGGCGAGGTCCGCGATCCGACGCTTTGCCGCTGCGACTGATCGCGTGGTGCACGATCCTCTCGCCCTGTGTGGCGCGGTGATCAGCCTATTGGTGGTGGGCGCGGTGCTGATCGCGCCGCTGGTCGCGCCCTACAACCCCACTGCGATGGACTACCGGGTCATGCTGCATGGGCCGTCAATGGCCCATCTGCTGGGCACTGATGATCTCGGGCGCGACGTGTTTACCCGTGTGCTGTATGGCGGTCGCCTGTCGCTCGCCGTCAGCTTGGCCTCGGTTGCCCTCGCCGTGGCCGGCGGCGTGCCGTTGGGCCTGCTCGCCGGGTACGTGGGTGGGGCCACGGACGAGGTAATTATGCGCCTGGTCGACAGCCTGATGGCGCTGCCGTCACTTGTGTTGGCACTGACCATCACCGCCGTGCTGGGGCCGGGCTTGGTGAATGCCATGTTCGCAATCGCGGTCGTGGCGTTGCCCGGCATCGCCCGGCTGGTGCGCGGCCAGGTGCTGTCGCTGCGACACAACGACTATGTCCTCGCCGCCCGTTCTGTGGGGGTACGTTCCTCGCTGATCGTGCTGCGCCACGTTCTCCCCAATGTGCTGAACCCGGTG
>DATDIC010000297.1:0-12768 GCA_036521275.1 Acetobacteraceae bacterium | reverse complement strand
CTCTTGCGTGGATGCCGCTTTCGCGGGCGTGACGGATCGCGAGTCTTCATCTGCGCGGGTCCCCCATGACAACATCATGGCCGATCCGTCGGAGCGCGATCATCGCGAGCAACCTTCCTGGGTATCTCCAGTCGCTAGCGGCGCAGGTCAAGCGCGACGCGCGATACCTGTCGAAGTTCGTGATCGGGCTCGACATTACCAGGAGCGAGCCGCGTCGCGGACGCCGGCGACAAGCTCAGGACCGCCGTAGCATGAAGTCCCGCCCCACGAGCCTATAGCCGGCCAGCACGATCAGGATCGTCACCCCGAGCAGCAGGAAACCGAGCGCGGCCAGCGTCTCGAAGCTGCCGTTCTCGCTCAGATCCAGCATCATGACCGAGATCACCCGCGTGTGGGCACCCACCAGGAAGATGGCGGTGCTCAGTTCCCGCGTGGCCGGGATGAATACCAGCAACCAGGAGCCGACGAGGTTGGTCTTGAGCAACGGCACCACCACACGAAGGATGGCGCGCAAGCGGCTGCCGCCCAGGATACGGACGGCTTCCTCCATTTCCGGGTTCAGGGAACGGATGCCGGCCATGCAGTTGACGTATGCGATCGGCAGGAAACGGGTGGTGTAGCCGATCACCAGGATCGCCGCGGTGCCATACAGCGCGATCGGCGGCGGCGCGTAGGTGGCGTAGAACGCAACACCCAGCACGATGCCCGGGATCACCAGCGGCGCCATGCACAGCAGCGTCAGCAGGCCGCCCCCGCGCACCAGCCGGCGACTGACGATATAAGCAACGATCAGCGCCAGCACGACGGCAATGCACGCCGCCGCCGCCGAATAGGTGAAGCTGTGAATGATCGTCTGCCGGGAGTTCGCATCCACCAGCACGGCGCGGAAATTGTTGAGCGTCAGGTTCGCCCATGACAGCCCCAGCCCCCACGCCTTGCTGAACGCCGCCTGCGCCAAGGCCGCATAGGGCAGGATCACCGCCAGCGCGACGACCAGCAATGAATAGGCCAGCATCAGCCAGCGGAACCAGCCCAGCGGCATCATCGTACGGCTGCCGCCCTTGCCGGTGAGCGCGACGTAGCCCTTGCGGCTGAGAATCAGGCGCTGCACCGAAAACATCGCGACGGTGATCAGGATCAGCGGCACCGCGTAGGCAGCCGCCGTCTCGGCGCGCACCGGAAATTCAAAGAACTGCCACAGCACCAGCGTCATCACCCGGATGCGCGCCGGCAAGGCGATGATGGCCGGCGTGCCGAACAGGGCGACGGTATCGAGAAACACGATGATGGCGCCGCCGATGATGGCCGGCGCGACCAGCGGCAGGGTGATGCGGAAGGTGGTGCGCAGCCGCCCGGCGCCCAGGATGTTGGCCGCCTCCTCCATTTCGGACGAAACGAGGTCCAGGCCGGCGGCGGTGAAGACGAAGATATAGGGGCAGGAATAGAGCGCGGTGACGAATACCAGGCCACCGAAGCTGAACACGTTGAACAGGCCGCTGTCGCTGCCGGTTATCGCCATCCATGCATGGTTCAGCCAGCCCGCGTTCGGTCCGGCCAGCAGGATCCACCCGATCGCGCCGAGATAGGGCGGCGTGATGAACGCGCCCAGGATCAGCGCGCGGATCAATCCCTTTGACGGCATGTCGGTGCGCGACACGGCCCAGGCCACCGGCACCACAAGCACGATGGACAGCAGCATGACCTCGACCGCGTAGAGCAACGAATTGCCGAGCGCGATCAGGTCGCGCGCATGGCCGTAAGCGGCGACGTAGTTCTCCAACGTGAAGGCGCCGGTGTCGGTGGACTGGAAGCTGGAGACCAGCAGCCGCGCGAGTGGCGCGACGACCAGGCCGAGCAGCACCGCGATCGCCGCGAACCACAGCAGCGTCATCGGGTCGAAGCGCCGCCGAACGCTCCGCCCCGCGTCCGGATGCGGGACGGAGGCCGAGACAGCGGATACGCGGCTCATTGTCGCGGCGGTGCTGGCCGGATGCTCAGGAGAACGTGTCGCGCCACCGGCTCTTTAGCGCCGGCAACTCCTTCTCGATATGCTCCAGCGTCGGCTGGAACAAGGTGAGTTCGGACAACGGCTTCGCGCCTTTCGGGGGCGGCACGTCGGTTCGCAACGGCTGCTCGAAATTTGCGGCCAGTATCTGGGAGTATTCCGGGCCGGCCATGAAATCGACGAGCAGCTTTGCCGCGTTCGGGTTTTTCGATCCCTTCAAGATCGCCACCGGCGAGAAATCCACCAGCGAGAAGGAGGTGGCGTAGTTCACCACCAGCGGATTGCCGGCGGCGGCGCTGCGCAGCGGGGTCGCCGCGCTGCAGATCGCCACCTGGCGCTCGCCGGCATTGAGCATGGCAACCGCGTCGTCGATCGAGCGGCCAATCAGCGGATTGAGCTTGTTGAGCTTCTCGAAATAGTCCCAGCCATATTTCTCGGTCATGCCGACGACCCAGGTGGCCACCAGGCCGCTGTAGTTCGGGCTGCCGAAGGCGATCTTGTCCTTCCATTTGGGGTCCGCCAGGTCGGGCCAGTCCTTCGGAGACTGGTCGGCGGTGACCTTGGTCTTGTTGTACATGATGGCGACCAGCCCGACCCAACCGGGCCGATAATAGCCGCCGCCATTGAAGTCGCGCAGCGCCGGGACCAGGCCCGCCGCATTCGGCGGGGTGTATTTCACCAGCCTGTCCTTGCTGATCAGGTACGACATGTGGCTGGCGTCGGTCGTGCTGAACACGTCGGCCTGCACCGACCCGCCATTGATGTCCTGCATCACGCGCTGGAATGCCACTTCAGAGGTGGTCTTGATCGAGTTGTAGCGAATCCCTGGGTATTTCTTGGTGAATGCCGCGCCGAAGCTGTCGCAGATCGGCTGGGTGAGAAAGCCGGAGTACCAGGTCACCTGGCCCTCTTTTTTTGCCGCGTCATAGAGTTGCTGGGTGTCGTCGGCGAGCGCCCTGGTGGGGAACTGGCCCAGCGCGGTTGCACCCAGTCCCGCCATTCCGATCAGCGCAGCACGCCTGTCGAGCTTCATTGTATTCCGTCTCCCCCCGTGAACCCGTTCCGCGCACGCCTTGTGACAACGCTATCGGCGACGTGGCGGCGAAGCTATCTGCTCGAACGGCTGAGTCAACGCGCAAGGGGGTTCAATAACGCAGCAGCCGCCTATGAGCGCCGTTTCGGCTTGGGCGCGAACACGATCACCGGCCGGCGCGATCCGCCGGCCTGCTGCGGCGGGACACGCTGGCGGGGAATATCGGGCAATTCCTGCCGCAGCGATCCGAACCCGTCCCAGGGATCGGTCCGCTGGCGCTGCAGCCGCTGCGGCACCGTCTGTACGGTGAACTTCGCCGGATCCAGCCGGGCGGTCACTTCCTTCCAGTCCAGCGGGGTCGCCACGGTTGCGCCGGGGCGCGCGCGGGGACAGAAGGAAGACACCGCCGTGGCGCCCAGACCGTTGCGCAACCAATCCACCAGGATGCGCCCTTTGCGATCCACTTTCTTCAGCGTCGGCAGATAGCGCTCCGGCTGTTCCTGGCTCAGCGTCTCCGCGAAGGCGTGGCAGAACGCTTTCGCTTCGTCCCAGTCCGCCTGCGGGACAACCGGGACGACCACGTGCAGGCCCTTGCCGCCGGTGGTGCGGCAGAACGAGACGAGCCCGATCGCGTTCAGCCGGTCGCGCACCTCGTTTGCGGCTTTCACCACTTCGGCAAACGGCACGTCCTCGCCCGGATCGAGGTCGAACACCAGGCGGTCGGGATGCAGCGGGTCCGCTTCGCCGGCGCCCCAGGGGTGCAACTCGATGGCCGACATCTGGGTCAGCGCAATCAGCCCATCCAGCCCGTCGACGGCGAGGAAGGGGGAGCCATCCACGTCGCCCTCGCGAATCTGCGGCGGCAGATGGCCGTGACCGCGCTTCTGGAAGAAATGCTCGCCGGCAATTCCTTCCGGGCAACGGACGATTGCCAGTGGCCGATGGGCCAGGCCGGGGAGCGCTGCGTCCGCCACCGCTTCCCAATAGGCGGCTAGGTCACGCTTGGTGATGCCGGGCCATAACTCGCGATCGGGGTGGGTCAACTTGACGCTGCCGACCATGCTGGCTGCCTGGGTTCTGGGAGAGCGCGCGGTGACGATAGGACTGGTACGTGGTTCGGCCGCGCGGGGCGGGACCGCCACCTTGCTGGGGCGGCGTGCGACGGTCCGCGGGGCGCCGGGGGTGACGGCATTGCGCTCGGCCTTGGGGTCCGGCGGGTCACGCACGACCTCGGCGGCGGGCTTGTCTTCGCGCTGGCCGAGATAGACCGCATGACGGATCCGCCCGGCACCGGACCAGCCGACGAACTGCACTTCCACCACCAGTTCGGGGCGGACCCAGTGGATCGAGCGGTCGATCGGATCACCGGCGACCATGAGCTTCTTGGGCGGGTCAGCGGCGAGGCTGTCCAGGAGCGACCGCAGCCGGGCCAGTTCCGTTTCGGAAAATCCCGTCCCGACGCCGCCGACGTAGTGCAGCCGGCCGGCGGTATCGAAGTAGCCGAGATGCAGTGATCCCAGCCCGGTCCGGCTGCCCTGCGGCGCGGTCCAGCCAAGCACGACGAACTCCTCGCGGCCGCTGCACTTCACCTTGAGCCAGCCATGTCCGCGGCCTGGGGTATAGGATGCATCGACCTGTTTGCAGATGATGCCTTCCAGCCCCATGCGGCAGGCTTCGCGGCGCATCTCGGCCGATTGCCCGAGATGGTGGTCGCTGTAGCGGAACATCCCGCGCCAGTCGGTCAGTTCGCGCAGCACCTGCTTGCGGTCGAGCAAGCGGCACGGCCGCAGGTCCCATCCGTTCAGGTGCAGCAGGTCGAATACATAGAAGTTCAGGCGGTCGTCCTGGCCGGCGGACAGCGCCGCCTGCAGGTCGGGGAAGCTCGACAGGCCGTCGTCGCGCAGGGCGACCAGTTCGCCGTCCAGCAGCGCGGCGTCCACTGGCAATTTGGACGCCTCGCCGGCCACGGCGGGAAACCGGTCGGTCCAGTCATGGCCGTTGCGGGTCAGGATGCGCGGCTTGCCGTGGTGGACGAAGATGAGCAGGCGATAGCCGTCGAACTTGATCTCGGAGAGCCAGCCTTCGTCGCCGGGCGGTTCATCGGCGACGGCGCAAAGCTGCGGCGCCTGCGTCTTGGGGAGCGAGCGGCGGACGGCCTTGGGGGCCGGAGGCTCGGTGCCGCTATCCGCGCGGCGGGGAGCGGGAGGGTGGAAGGGGGTTTCCTGTTCGATAATGCCGGCGTCGGCGCCGGCGCGCTCGGCCTCGTCGTGGCCTTTGAACAGCAGCCAGTTGTCGCCGCGCTGCCGCGGCTTGGGTTTCATCCGGACCAGGTGGAACCGGCCGTTCAACCGGGTGCCATGCAGGACGAAGGTAAGGTCGCCCTTCGCCATGCCGGCTTCGGGGTCGCTCAGCGGCTCCCATGTGCCGCGGTCCCAGGTCTCCACCGTGCCGGCGCCGTATTGGCCGTCGGGGATGGTGCCCTGGAAGCCGGCGTAGTCGAGCGGGTGATCTTCCACATGGGCCGCGATGCGCTTGATCTTCGGATCGAGCGAGGGGCCCTTGCGCACCGCCCAGCTCCACAGCACCCCGCCATGTTCCAGGCGGAAGTCCCAATGCAGCCCCGCCCGGTGCGCCGCGTGCTTCTGGACCACGAAGATCGGCGCGCCGTCCCGCCCGGTTGCCGGGCCAGGCGCGGGCTCCGCGGTGACGGCGAAATTGCGCTTCGCCTTATAGGTTCGGATCGTGGTGTCGCGGGCGGTGCCGCTGGGGCTCATCGGTCCTGCTGATACCCTTGGTTCTTCGTGTTCTGCTTCACGGCGCCGAACCGGTCGGTTTTCGCGTCGGGCGCCTTGCCCTCTGTCGGCTGTTTCGGCTCGGCGGACGGCTTCGGCTGGTCAGGTCCCTTGTCGCTGCGCTGCGTCGGCGGGACCGGGGGAGGATGTGCTGTCATGGGCAACCTCGTCCAGAGAGAATTTCGGAGGGAGTTTCCAGAACTCGGTCCGCACCCCAAGGGTTTCGCCGGGCGCTGAACCGATTGTTACTATGGCGTGTCACTCCGCCGTGAAACCGGCCTTCAAAGCGGATTTCCCGAGCCTGAACTAAGCTGCGATGGGTGCCGCCCCCGGCTTTTTCGCAGTGATCGTCAACCGGCTGTGAAGGAACATTCTTCCCGGCGGCGTGTTGGCATGAGCGAACGGAATAGCTCCGCATCGTCTGAACGCAATTTTGCCTTCCACGCTCGCCGCAAGGAGCGATTTGTGCCAACACGGGTTCTGATCACCGGCGGAGCCGGCTTTATCGGTCGTCATTTGTGCCGCGCGCTTCTGCGGCGTGGGTATGACGTGCGCGTGATCGACGACATGGTCGAGCAGGTGCATGCGGGGCAGCCGCTGGACCCGGTGCTGCGCGATGTCGAACTGACGGTCGGCAATGTGCGCAATCCGGACCTGATGGCGAAGGCCGTGCGGGGCATGGATGCGGTCGTGCATCTGGCGGCCGAGGTCGGCGTCGGCCAGAGCATGTACGAGATCGACCGCTATGTCGGCGCCAATGATTTGGGCACTGCGGTCCTGCTGCAGGCCCTTATCGCTTCTCCGGTGCGTCGTGTCGTGGTCGCGTCGTCCATGAGCATCTATGGCGAAGGGCTCTATCGCGCGGCTGACGGAACGGTGGTGGAGGAGGTGATACGCGACCTGCGCGGCGGCTGGGATCCGGTCGATGCGGATGGCAACGCGCTGGTGCCGATGCCGACGCCGGAGTGGAAGCGACCGGCGCTGGCTTCGGTCTATGCCATCACCAAGTTCGTGCAGGAGCGGCTGGTGCTGACCGTGGCGCCTGCGTATGGGATGCGCAGCGTTGCTTTGCGGCTGTTCAATGTGTATGGGCCCGGACAGGCGCTGTCGAACCCGTATACCGGCGTGCTGGCGATCTTTGCCGCCCGGCTGCTGAACGGCAAGCCGCCGCAGGTGTTCGAAGACGGCCAGCAGCGGCGCGACCTGGTACATGTGACGGATGTGGCGGACGCGTTCGTGCGCGCGGTGGAAGCGCCCGACGATGTCTGCGGCGTGTTCAATATCGGCGGCGGCAAGACCGTCACGATCCGCGAGCTTGGCATGCAGCTTGCCGCCGCGATGGGGCGCCCCAAACTGGTTCCGGAGATTCTTGGCAAGGCGCGTACCGGCGATATCCGTCACTGTGTCGCCGATATCACCTTGGCGCGCGAGCAGCTCGGATTTTCGCCACGCCGGGCGTTGCCTGAGGGGATGCTAGAGTTGGCGGAGTGGGTGCACCGGCAGCAGGCCGCTGACCGTGTGGGCGAAGCCCGGCGCGAATTGGAACAGCGCGGGCTGGTCGCATGAGTGCCGCTTCCCCCGTGCTGATCACCGGCGGTGCCGGGTTCATCGGCAGCACGCTGGCGGATCGGCTGGCGCAGGATGGGCAGCCGGTCCGCATCTTCGATTCGCTCGCGCGTCCTGGGGTGGCCGCCAATCTTCGCTGGCTGCGCGCCCGTTATCCCGGCCTCGATTGCCGTATCGCCGATATACGTGATGGTGACGCCGTGGCGGACGCGGTGCGCGACGCGCGGGCGGTGTTTCATTTCGCCGCGCAGGTGGCCGTGACCACCAGCATGGATGATCCGATGGCCGATCTGCAGGTCAATCTGCTCGGCACAGTCAATCTGCTGGAAGCAGTCCGCCGCCGCCGTGTGCCGGTGATCTTTGCCAGCACCAACAAGGTGTATGGCGGGCTGGGTGACGTTTTGCTGCGACGAGAGACGGAGGAGTATCGCCCGCAGGATGCGGACCTGTCCCGATACGGGATCGACGAAGCGCGCCCGCTGCAGTTCTGCACGCCGTATGGCTGTTCCAAGGGCGGTGCCGATCAGTACGTGCTGGACTATGCGGAGAGCTTCGGCGTTCCCACCGCCGTGCTGCGCATGAGCTGCATTTATGGCCCGCGCCAGCTTGGCACCGAGGACCAGGGATGGGTTGCGCATTTCGTTCTCAAGGCACTCGCCGGCGATCCGATCACGATCTATGGCGACGGGCGGCAGGTGCGCGACATCCTGCATGTGGAGGACGCGGTTGCCGCCTATATCGCGGCGTGGCGCCGCATCGGGTCCATTGCCGGCACCGCCTTCAACCTGGGCGGCGGGCCGGACAATGCGGTGAGCCTGCTGCGCCTGGTGCGGCACATCGAAGCGGAGCTCGGCCACGACGTGCCACTGCGCTTTGCGCCGTGGCGACCCAATGATCAGCGCTGGTTCGTTGCCGATGCACGCCGGGCGCAGGCGAGGCTCGGGCTGCCGACGCCGATCGGCTGGCGCACCGGGCTGGCTCGCATGCTGCGCAGTTTTGCCGGGCGTGTCGTGGAGCCGGCATGAGAGTTGTCCTGATCAATCCCCCCTGGCGGTTCGAGGGCAGCATCTATTTCGGGTGTCGCGAACCGCATCTGCCGCTGGAGCTGGGCTGTGCGAAGCTGCGGCTGGAGCAGCACGGTCACCAGGCGCTGATGCTCGATGGCCACTTGAACGAAACCGGGGTTGCCGAGCTTGCGGCGGAAGCGCGCGCGTTCCGCCCGGACATGATTGTGGTGACCACGGCGCCGAGCTATTTGTTCTGGCGTTGCGCGCCGCCTGAGCTGAACGTTCCGCGCAGCGTGGTGGAGGCGCTGGACGGCGCTGCGATGACGGTGGCGATCGGGCCGCACGGCTCTTCCACGCCGCGCACCGCGCTGCGCAAGCTGGGTGCCGACGTCGTGCTGCAAGGCGAGCCGGACGAGACGATCGCGCTGCTCGCGGATGCGGGTGCACCTGATACCATTCCCGGCGCCGCCTGGCATGAAGGCAGCGACATACGCGTCAATGGCGGCCCGCAGGTGGCCAGCTTCGTCGATCTGCCGGCGCTGTCCTGGCCCGACGATTGGATCGCGCGACACCGCCATCATCATCACCGGTTCGATGCTCCGCTTGAGGGGCCGGGGGCGGAGGCGGAAGCGTCGCGTGGCTGCCCTTATGCGTGCAGCTTCTGCGCCAAGATCGACTTCCGCGACCGGTACCGGCGCCGCGAGCTTGCCACCCTGCTGACCGAGATCGACCGGCTGATCGCCCAGGGCGCGCGCTACATCTATTTCATCGATGAGATCTTCCTGCCGCAGCGTCCGCTGCTGGAAGCGTTGCGCGAACGGCGGGTGCAGTTCGGCGTGCAGACGCGGATCGATCTGTGGAAGCCGGAGATGCTGGACCTGCTCGGGGCCGCCGGCTGCGTTTCAGTGGAGGCGGGTGTCGAGAGCCTGACACCGGAAGGCCGCGACGCGCTGGACAAGAAATGCCGCCTGAGCACCGACGAGTTGACCGGGCTGCTCATCCGCGCGCGCCAGTCGATCCCGTTCGTGCAGGCCAACCTGATCAAGTCGGCGGGGGATGATGCCGACATGATCGCGGCATGGCGCGATGGGTTGCAACGACATGGCGTGTGGGCGAACGACCCGGTGCCGCTGTTCCCGTACCCGTCTTCGCCGGACTATCGCCGGCTGTGGGGCGAGCCGGATGATGATGCGTGGGAGCGGGCGCACGCGCATTACCTGGCGCAGTTCGGGCGGTTCAGCGAGATCCAGGAAGCCCGCCCGCTGCCGCTGCCGGAGTTGGAGGCGTTGGCATGACGCGGCGGATCATGCTGACCGCCGATGCGGTCGGGGGTGTGTGGCGCCAGTGCCTGGAACTCGCTGCCGGTCTTACTGCGCGCGGTGGTCCGGTGCTGCTGGCGGTGATGGGCCCGCATCCGAGCCGGGAACAATTCGAGGAGGTTAGTGCGCTGAGTGGCTGCGAGGTTGCGGTCACCGATCTGCCGCTCGATTGGACCGCTGATAGCCCGGAGATGTTGCGACACGCTTCCATGCGGCTGGCGGGGCTGGCTGGCGCGTGGCGGGCCGACAGTATCCAGCTTCATGCCCCCGCGCTGGCCGGCATGGGCGGGGCAGCGGGTGGCCAGGCGAGAGCCGGGGGGGTTCGGGGGGTTCGGGTGGATTCCCGCTTTCGCGGGAATGACGAGGGTGGGGCGCGGGATGACGGTGGGACGCCTGGCGAGGGTGGGACGCCTGGTGGAGGTGGGTCGCCTGGCGGAGGTGGGACGGCTGGCGAGGGTGGATTGCGGGATGACGGTGGGTTGCTGTCGGTGCGGTCTTGGCCGGCGCCGGTTGTCGCGATGGCGCATTCTTGCGTGGGGACGTGGTGGCGCGCGGTGCGCGGCGGCGATCTTCCGCCCGACCTGGCGTGGCGGGCGGAAATGACGCGTTGCGGCCTGCTCAATGCGGACGTGGTCGCGGCGCCGAGCCAGAGCTTTGCCGACGAGCTGGTTGCGTTCTATCGGCTGAAACGACCAGTTCATGTCATTCCCAACGGTGCCCAGCCGATCGGCATGCCGCGCACGCCGATGCCACACGCGTTGACCGCGGGCCGGCTGTGGGATGCGGGCAAGAACATCGCGACGCTGGACGAAGCGGCGGCGCTGTGCGGTGTGCCAGTGCGTGCCGCCGGCTCGGTGCATGGCCCGAATGGTGCCAGCATCGTCGCGCGGCACCTGAGGCTGCTCGGCAATCTTGGTCCTGCCGCGCTGGCCTGCGAATACGCCCACGCTGCGGTGTTCGTCTCGGTGGCACGCTACGAGCCGTTCGGGCTCGCTGTGCTGGAAGCGGCGCAGGCAGGGTGCGCGCTGCTGCTGTCCGACATCCCGACCTATCGCGAGCTATGGAGCGGGGCCGCGGGGTTCGTCGATCCGTCGGACCCGGCCGCGGTCGCCGCGATGCTGCGCGACATGATCGCTGATCCGGCAAGCTGCGCGCGAAGGGGCGAGCTGGCCCGCCGGCGCGCCCTGTGCTTCACCGCCGACGCGATGGCCGCGGCCACCTGGGCACTTCACCGCGACCTTGTCGCCGCGCCGGCAATGGCGGCCGAGTGATGCGGGTCGTCTGTTTCACCCATTCCCTCGCATCATGCTGGAATCACGGTAATGCACACTTCCTGCGCGGCGTGCTCAGCGAGCTGCTTGGGCGCGGCCACGAGGTGCGCAGCTATGAGCCGGCTGATGGATGGAGCCGGCAGAACCTGACCGCCGACCACGGCGGCGCGGCGCTGGATGGTTTCGCGCGGCATTATCCGGAGCTGGCGCGGCACGCGCACTTCATCGGCCCCGATCTGGATGCCATGCTCGAGGGCGCGGACCTGGTACTGGTGCATGAATGGACCGATCCCGAGCTGGTGGCAGCGATCGGGCGGCGGCGCCTGCATGGCGACTTCCTGCTGCTGTTCCACGACACGCATCATCGTGCGGTATCGGACCCGGGGGCGATCGGGCGGCTCGATCTGTCGGCGTATGATGGCGTGCTGGCGTTCGGCGAAGCATTGGCGCAGGTCTATCGCGCGCTGGGCTGGGGCGCCCGTGCGTTCGTGTGGCACGAGGCCGCGGATACGCGTCGCTTTCATCCGCCGGCAGTCGAGGGCGAGCGCAACGGGATCGTGTGGATCGGCAATTGGGGCGACGAGGAACGCAGCGAGGAGCTGCGCGACTACCTGCTGCGGCCGGCGGCGGCGCTGGGATTGAAGCTGGACGTGCACGGCGTGCGCTATCCGCCACACGCACGCGCGGCGCTGGCGGCGGCCGGCGCGCAGTATCGCGGTTGGCTGCCGAATGCGGAGGTGCCGTCGGTATTTGCGCGGCATATGTTCACCGTGCACGTGCCGCGCCGCTTTTATGCCACCCACCTGCCCGGCATTCCCACCATCCGCGTGTTCGAAGCGCTGGCCTGTGGCATTCCGCTGGTCTGCGCACCCTGGGTCGACGCCGAGGCATTGTTTCAGCTGGGCCGCGACTTCCTGATGGCGCGGTCGCCGGGCGAAATGTTGGAAAATATGCGGGCTCTTGCCGCGGATGGTGCGTTGCGGCGCACGCTGGCAGCGGCGGGACGGGCGGCGATCGAAGCGCGCCATAGCTGTGCGCACCGGGTCGATGAGCTGCTGGAAATTGCCACGCGACTGGGCTCGACACCACGGCAGGAGGCCGCCTGATGCGCATTGCGTTCTACGGGTCCAGCTTGCTGTCTTCGTACTGGAACGGCGCGGCGACATATTATCGTGGCATTCTGGAACCGTTGGCTGGTCGCGGCTGGGACGTCACGTTCTATGAGCCGGACGCGTTCGACCGGCAGGCGCATCGCGACATCGATCCGCCGCCATGGGCCCGCGTGATCGTCTATCCGGCCACTGAGCAGGGGGTACGCGGCGTGCTGGCGGATGCCGTCGCGGCCGAGGTGGTTGTCAAGGCCAGCGGCGTCGGGGTGTTCGACGATGCGCTGCTGGCGGGGCTGGTCAGCGCACCGCGTCACGACGCCCTGCGCGTGTTCTGGGATGTGGATGCACCGGCAACGCTCGCGGAGATGCGCGGCGACCCGTTGCATCCGGTGCGTCGTGCGCTGCCTTCGCTGGACCTGGTTTTGACGTATGGCGGCGGCGCACCGGTGGTGGATGCTTACACCGGCCTTGGAGCAGTAACCTGCGTGCCGGTATACAATGCGCTGGATCCTGCTTCGCATTTTCCGGTGCGGCCTGATCCGGCGCTGCGTGCGGACCTGGCTTTTCTTGCCAACCGCATGCCCGACCGCGAGGCGCGGGCGCGCGAGTTCTTTTTCCATCCGGCGGAGTTGTTGCCGGAGCGGCGGTTCCTGCTCGGCGGCTCCG
>DATDIC010000296.1:0-4093 GCA_036521275.1 Acetobacteraceae bacterium | reverse complement strand
TGACGCGCAGGCTCTGGCACAACGGACCAATCTGAACCGGACCTATATGACATTGCTGCTACGCCTGTCTTGGCTTGCACCGGATATCACACAGGCCATTCTGCAAGGACATCAGCCCCCGACATTGACCGCTGACAAGCTCGCTCGCACCACCCGCATCCCACTCGATTGGCGGGCGCAAAGAGAACTGCTCGGCTTCCACTGAATACCGCGAGGATCATCCTGAGGGCCGCCGGTAGCGCAAAAGAAAGCGCAAGAAAGCCGAACAGAGATAAACGGGGGAACCTGACGCATCTTCGGCGGCAAAGCCGTCTCCCGCCGGCCTTTCAGCCGAACCGGTCCGAAAAAGCCGCCAATTCAGGGGCGTTCTTGGCCACCCGGGGAGAGACAGAAAAGTACGCGAGATCAATTAGTTACATGGCTGGGGGACCTGGATTCGAACCAAGGCTGCCCGGTCCAGAGCCGGGAGTTCTACCGCTAAACTATCCCCCAGCAGCAGATCGGCCAGATAGCACTTCACCCTGCCTGCGACAACCGATCGACCCCGCGCTCGCCTTAAAGCCGTCCCCGCGATAGGGTCCGTGCATGCTCGAATTCCTGCCGGCGCCCGGCTCGCTGCCTTCGCATATGCGGGTGTACGCCGTCGGGGACGTGCACGGCTGCCTCGACCGGCTGGTCGCCATTCATGCGGATATCGCCGCGGACCTCACCGAGCGCCCCGTCGCCGAGCCGCTGCTGATCCATATGGGCGACTATGTGGACCGGGGTCCGGACAGCGCCGGCGTGATCGAGCGTCTGGCGGAAGGCCATCTGCCCAACCTGCCGGTCGTCAACCTGCCGGTCATCAATCTGATGGGCAATCACGAGGACCTGATGCTGTCGGCGCTGGAGCACCCGTCCGATGCCTCGGTGCAGCTTTGGCTGATGAACGGGGGAGCCAATTCCCTGCATAGCTGGGGCATTCCGCGCACCACCGCTGCTGCCGAATGGGCCAGCCGCCTGCCCGCCCGGCACCTGGCTTTCCTGCGCAATCTCGCGGTCAGCCATTCGGCAGGCGACTATCTGTTCGTGCATGCGGGCGTGCGTCCCGGATTGCCCCTGGAGCGTCAGTCCCCCCACGACCTGCTGTGGATCCGCGAACCATTCCTGTCCTCCTCGGCCGATTTCGGCGCGGTGGTGGTGCACGGGCACACGCCACGGGGGCGGCCTGAAGTTCGGCGCAACCGCATCGGCATCGACACCGGCGCGGTGATGGGTGGGAGCCTGACCTGTGTCGTCCTGGAAGGCGACCGAATGGCATTCCTGAGCCGCTGACCGCACCCTTTGCTTGCAAGCAAGCTGTCGGCTCTGTTACGGCACCAGGTATGAATCAGATCCCTGCCGCCGAACCGCCGTTTCCGTCGGGGCATCCGGACCTTGGGGAGGCAGTGCGCAAGCTGGGGCACACCAGCGTGCTGGTCATCGGCGACGTCATGCTCGACCGCTATGTCTATGGGGAGGTCAGCCGCATCAGCCCGGAAGCGCCGGTGCCGATCCTGTCGGAGGAGCGGGAGCTGCAAATGCCGGGCGGCGCCGGGAACGTGGTGCGGAATCTCACCGCCCTGGGGGTCGCAACCGCCTTCATCTCCGTCGTCGGCGACGATCAGACGGGGTCCGACCTTACGGGCCTGATCGGCGGACAACCCAATGTGGAGCCGTGGCTGCTGGTGGAAGGCGGCCGGACGACCACGCTCAAGACCCGCTACATCTCCTGCGGCCAGCAATTGCTGCGCGCCGACCGCGAGCAGGTGCGGCCGATCAACGCCAAGCTGGCGGATCGCGTGCTGCGCATCGCCCGCGACGCGATGGCGGCAACCAGCGTCACGATCCTCTCCGACTACCGCAAAGGCATGCTGGCCGGCGATCTTCCGGCGCGCCTGATCGACGCTGCCCGCCACGCTGGGCGCAAGCTGATCGTCGATCCGAAAGGACAGGATTTCTCGCTCTACAACGGGGCCGATATCATCACCCCAAACCGCCGCGAACTCGGCGATGCCACCGGCATGCCGGTGGAGACGGAGGCCGAGATCGTCGCCGCCGCCACTGCGGTGCGGGAACGGTTCGGCTTCGGCGCTGTGCTGGTAACGCGCGCCGAAGACGGCATGACCCTGGTCGATGCCGCCGGCGAACAACATTTTCCCGCCGAGGCTGCCGAGGTGTACGACGTCTCCGGGGCGGGAGACACCGTTGCCGCAACGCTGGCGGCCGGACTGGCGGCGCGTCTGCCGCTGGCCGTTGCCGTCCGCCTGGCCAACGTCGCCGCTGGTATCGTCGTCGGCAAGGTTGGTACCGCCGTGGCACGGCAGGCCGACCTGCTCGCCGCCATCTCGCCCCGCGGTGGGGCGCTGCGCAAGGTGGTCACCCGCGAGCAGGCAGCCGAGCAGGTGGAACGCTGGCGCCATCGCGGCTGGCGCACCGGCTTCACCAATGGCTGCTTCGACCTGCTGCATCCCGGCCACGTGCATCTGCTGGAGCAGGCGCGCGCCGCGTGCGACAGGCTCGTGGTGGGGCTGAACAGCGATGCCAGCGTGCGCCGCCTGAAGGGCGATGGCCGCCCGGTGCAGCAGGAAGCTGCCCGCGCGGCGGTGCTGGCGAGCCTCGGCTGCGTCGATCTGGTGTGTCTGTTCGACGAAGACACGCCCGAGGCATTGCTGCGCGAGATCAGGCCGGACGTGCTGGTGAAGGGTGCCGATTACGCAATCGACGAGGTGGTCGGTGCCGACCTGGTGCGCGGCTGGGGGGGCAAGGTGATGCTGGCGGAGCTGATGCCCGGCCATTCGACCACCGCCACGGTGGAGCGTATCCGCGGCTGATCAGTCGGCGGGCGGGCGGCTGACTGCCTGGATATAACGCCGCACGGAATGGGCCAGCGCGGCCTTGCCGCCGCTGGCGATGATCCGTTCCCACCAGGCGCCATAGATCGGATCGAACGGCCACGGGTCCAGCACGTCGGCGATGTGCTGCACCGATGTGGCGTCGAGCGGGATCAGGTCTGGATAGCTGCGCATGAAACTGACCTTCTTGTCGGGCCCGACCTGCAGGATGTCGCCGGACAACAGAGCGCCCTCGGTGGCGGCACCGTCGGCCCAATGCAGCACGGTCCCGCCGGCAAAGTGGCCGCGGCAGCGGATCAGCGTGACGCCCGGCGCGATCACCTGGGTTTCGCTATCCCAGAAGCGCACCAGCGGGTCGGGCCGCATCACCCATCGCCGGTCAGCCACGTGCAGCCATATCGGTGCCCCGAACGCCTGCGCCCATTCCACCATCGCCGCATAGTAATGCGGATGCGAGATCGCGATTGCCGCGATGCCGCCTAGCGCGCGCACGATCTCGATCGTGGCCGCGTCGATGAAACTGATGCAGTCCCATAGCACGTTGCCGGCGGTGGTCCTTACCAGCAGGGCACGCTGGCCGATGGCGAAGGCCGGCACCGTGCCGATCCCGATCAGGCCTGCTTCGTGCTGACCGAAGGCGTTGCGGTGCACCCGCCGCATCTGCTCGAGCGTGGTCCATGACTGGCCGAGCGGGTTCACGTATTGCCGCTCCTCCTGGCAGATCATGCAGCCGGCCGGCGCGGTTTCCGCCGGCGGATACTGGGTGCCGCAGGTGGTGCAGATGAATGCGGGCATGCGGTCCTCCGTTGTTCGATATCGCCTTATGCCGAGCATAGCGGGTACCGGCGTTGCTATCCCGCTTCCATTTGCTGCGGCAGGTCCTGCCTGGCGCGTTCGCAGTGCGTGACCGTAAATGCGAGCACCAGGTCTCGGTTGTGATTGCGATATGCCTCGATGAGGTGGAACTGCGCATCCGTCGGGCCGGTCTCGTACCAACCCGTGCGGACGAAGCCCCCAGAGTCCGTCATCCCCGCCGATTCCGTCATTCCCGCGAAAGCGGGAATCCAGGCAAGAGCCGACAAAATTCGGAGGTGTTGCCTGGATTCCCGCTTTCGCGGGAATGACGAACATAGGTCGCCTCAATGCGGTCGGTCTTAAATAGGTCCGTAGCGCCTGCTGTACTCCGGCGCGGTCAAAACACCGGTAATTGTATTCCGATT
>DATDIC010000295.1:0-7112 GCA_036521275.1 Acetobacteraceae bacterium | reverse complement strand
ACCTCATGCATCGTACGCCGCTCGATGCGTTGTGGCGAACCGGCCCGGCTGTCGATCCCGCACCCACCCAAAATAACCGCCAAATGGCGTTACTGTGGCAATGAGAGCGCAACCGGACAGTCGTGGGACAAGCCCGGTCATCCACGCCTTTCCGCTGCAACATCACAAACATCGCCTCCCCACCAAGGCGCTTACACCGCAATCCACCTTCCGCTAAGGGCTCGTCATGAAATAACAGAATCAACCGTCATTCCCGCTTTCGCGGGAATGACGAGATGACGCGGTTGTTTCCGAACGACCCCGGTCGCTAATAAGTTACGTCCGCAACCTCGCCCGCCCGGACCTCTCCCCCCATCCCCCCAACCGGCAGATATGCTCCCAATGCGCCTTCGAAACCGGCATCACCGACAGCCGGGACTGCCGCACCAGCGCCATATCCGCCAATGCGGGATCCGCCTTGATCTCCACCAGCGTCACCGGCCGCGGCATCGGCGCCACCGCACGCATATCCACACTCACCCAGTCGCCGCTTTCCGCGGTCGGGTCGGGATAGGCCTCCCGCACCACCTCCACCACGCCGACGATCTCCTTCCCGACGTTGGAGTGATAGAAAAACGCCCGATCCCCTTTTTTCATCGCCTTCAAATTGTTCTTCGCCATGTGGTTGCGCACGCCGGTCCACGGCTCCACGCCATTCGCAACCTGCTGGTCCCAACTGAACGAGTCCGGTTCGGATTTCACCAGCCAATATGCAGTCACGGCGCGGACGACTCCCCGAACCCCATCCCCTCATAGATCTCCGCCAGCGCAAGCCTCGCCTCATCAGGATACAGCGTCATCGTCTCCCCCGCCCCGGTCAGGTTCGCGCCCAGTGTCAGCCGCCCGTTCTCGCTGCGTGTCCAGATCACCACGTTCAGCTCCTCCTGAGACACGACCACGTAGAACCGGATCGTCGGCGTGGCATCGTAATCGCGCAGCTTGATCTGCATATCCAACCAGCCGGTACTGCGCGACAGCACCTCGAACACCACCGCGGGCTCGGACGCGTTGTGCGATTGCGGATCGAACCGGCCGCAGTCGATCAGCGCGTCGGGGTACCGGGCGTTGTCCGTCCCCGTGATCACGCGCAAATCAGACCCACACGGCCGGCACGGCGATCCCCGCAACCGGTCGCGCAACACAGCGACGATATTCAGCCCGATCAGGTGATGCGCCTGGGTTTCCCCGGTCATCAGCCGCGGCTGGCCATCCACCAGTTCGTATTTCGCCGGCTGGTTCTCCTCCCCCGGCTGGTTCGCCTCCCAAGGAAGGAACTCCTCCAGCGTCCACCGATGCACCCGAGCCTCGCTCATCCCGTCCGTGCGCTCCACCCGCCCGGTGTTACGGCGATAAAATCCACCGGTTGCTTCAACATCGGCCTTATTTGCTCTACAGACCACCACGGGAACCAGTCGCGTGGATGCCACCACCAGCTTTCCGCCGCAACGGCGCAGTCTGCACCGCTTCGCCAATCCGGGGCGCTTTTTGCGTCTCTCCGGGGCGGTCCTTCCATGGCTGGCGATCCCGGCGATTCTCCTCACCGTCATCGGGCTGGTCTGGGGCCTGTTCTTCTCGCCGCCGGACTGGCAACAGGGCGACGCGGTCCGGATCATGTACATCCACGTCCCCGCCGCATGGCTGGCCTCCGCCGGCTATTTCGCCCTCGCCGCCTGCTCCGCCGTCGCCCTGATCTGGCGCCATCCCTTGGCGGATCTCGCCGCGGTGGAGATCGGCCCCGTCGGCGCCGGAGTCACTGCGCTCTGCCTCGCCACCGGCAGCCTGTGGGGCAAGCCGATGTGGGGCGCCTGGTGGGTGTGGGACGCCCGGCTCACCTCCGTGCTGATCCTGTTCTTCCTCTATCTCGGGCATATCGCCCTGGTGCGCGCATTCGACAGCCCGGAGCGCGGTTACCGCGCCGGCGCGATCCTGGCGCTGGTCGGTGCGGTCGACCTGCCCATCATCAAGTTCAGCGTCGATTGGTGGAACACGCTGCACCAGCCGGACACCATCACCCTCACCGGCGCGCCCACCATGTATATCTCCATGCTGTGGCCGCTGCTGTTCTGCACCCTCGGCTACACGCTCGGGTTCGCCGCCATCATCGTCGCCCGCCTGCGTGCCGCGGTCATGGAGCGGCGGATCCGCGCCCTGCTGATGGCCCGGGTGCAGGAATCCGCATGACGCATCTGCCGTTCGTCGCCGCCTCCTACGCGCTCGGTGTGCTGCTGCCGGTCATCTACGCGGTCGCCGCCGTCCAGCGCACGCGCCGCGCCACCCGCCGACTGGCGGCCATCGACCCAAGGCGCGCCCGCTCCCGCGGCTCGCTGCCCGCATGACCCGCAAACGCCGTCGTCTCTATGCGCTGCTTGCCGGTGGCATTGGTCTCGGCTCCGCCACCGCCCTGGCGCTCACCGCCTTCCAGAGCAGCCTGCAATTCTTCGTCTCGCCCTCGCAGATCGTGGCGCACCAGCTACCCCCCGGCCGCACCCTGCGGCTCGGCGGCCTGGTGGAGCCCGGCAGCGTGCACAGCAGCGCCATCGCCGGCCATCCGCTTGCACGATTCCGCCTCGGCGACGGCCGCTCGACGGTCGAGGTCACCTACACCGGCGCCCTGCCGGACCTGTTCCGGGAAGGCCAGGGGATCGTGGCGATCGGCTCCGTGCAGCCGGACGGCACGTTCCGCGCCGACGAGGTGCTGGCAAAACACGACGAGAACTACATGCCGAAGGAAGTGGTCGAAGCGCTGAAGAAAAGCGGGCACTGGAACCCGGCCACCGGCGGGCCGCCTCCCGCTGCCACTTGGGACACGATGCAGGTCCGCGCGACCCCCGCCAGCACGCAGGCAGGCGGATGAGCCCCGAACTCGGCCATTTCGCCCTCGCCCTCGCCGTGGCGATCGCCGCGGCGCAGGCGGTGCTGCCGCTGGCCGGCGCGCACCATCGCGACGCCCGCCTGATGGCGGCGGCCCCGGCGCTGGCCATCGGCCAGCTTCTGGCGCTGGCGACCTCGTTCGGCTGCCTTGTCTGGAGCGCGGTGATTGACGATTTCTCGGTCTTCGATGTCGCCGAGAATTCCAGCACCAACGAACCGCTGATCTACAAGATCACCGGCACCTGGGGGAACCACGAGGGGTCGATCCTGCTCTGGTGCCTCATCCTGGCCTGTTGCGGCGCGGCAGTGGCCGCCTTCGGCCGCAACCTGCCCTCGGCCTTGCGTGCTCGCGTGATCGGTGTGCTGGGCCTGGTCTCGGCGGGGTTCCTGCTCTACGCGCTCACCGTCTCCAACCCGTTTCTGCGCGTCTGGCCACCGCCGCTCGACGGCCGGAACATCAACCCACTGCTGCAGGACCCCGGCCTGGCGATGCACCCCCCGGTGCTCTACGCCGGCTATGTCGGGTTCGCGATCCCGTTCGCCTTCGCCGTCGCCGCGCTCATCGAGGGCCGCGTCGATGCCGCCTGGGGCCGCTGGGTCCGTCCCTGGGCTCTCGGCGCCTGGTGCCTGCTGACCAGCGGCATCGCACTCGGCTCCTGGTGGGCATATTACGAGCTGGGCTGGGGCGGCTTCTGGTTCTGGGACCCGGTGGAGAACGCCTCGCTGCTGCCCTGGCTTACCGGCACCGCCCTGCTGCACTCGGCCATCGTGGTGGAAAAGCGTGACGCGCTGAAGACCTGGACCGTCCTGCTGGCGATCGGCACCTTCTCGCTCAGCCTGTGCGGCACCTTCATGGTCCGCTCGGGGCTGCTGAACTCGGTGCATGCCTTCGCCTCGGACCCAACGCGCGGCGTCTTCATCCTGGTATTGCTGGCCCTGGTCATCGGCGGCAGCCTGCTGCTGTTCGGCCTGCGCGCGCCGCAACTCGCGCCCTCCGGCGTCTTCGCACCGATCTCGCGCGAAGGCGCACTGGTGCTCAACAACGTGCTGCTCTGCTCCGTCGCCGCGGTGGTGTTCACCGGCACGCTCTATCCGCCATTTGCCGCCCTGGTATTCGGCGCCACGCTCAGCGTTGGGCCGCCCTATTTCCATCTCACCGTCGTCCCGCTGCTGGTCCCGCTATTCCTGGCAATGAGTGTCGGGCCGGTGCTGCCCTGGAAGCGCGCCGACCTCCTGCCCGGCGTCCTGCGGCTGTGGTGGGCGGCGGCACTGGCCGCACTGGTCGGCATCGCCGCCGAGGCCGGCCTGCGCAATGCCTTCGCCGCCGCCGGCTTCGCCGCGGCGACCTGGCTCATCGTCGGCGCCTTCGCGGAGCTGACGGAGCGGGTCCGCCTGTTCCGCATTCCACTTGCCGCCACCTGGGGACGCGCCACCGCCCAGCCGCTCGCGGTGTGGGGCGCCGCCATCGCCCATGCCGGCATGGGCGTCACCGTAGCGGGCATCGCCGGAATGGCGCTGTCCGCCAGCACGATCGTCTCGATGCACCCGGGCCAGGCCATCTCATTCGGCGGCTATGACTGGGCGCTCACCGGCATCCATTCGCAGCCGGGATCCAACTACACGGCGCGCGTCGCCGACCTGCTGGTGACGCGCAACGGCAAGCAGGTCGCCCTGTTCCACCCGTCCCGCCGCAACTTCGCCCGTGAGCAGCAGACGATCAGCGACACCGCCATCCAGACCAACCTTGTCCGCGACCTCTATACCGTGATGGGCGACGAGCGCGACGGCCAGGTGGTGCTCCGGCTGCACGTCAATATCCTGGCGCCCTGGATCTGGCTGGGTGCGCTGATCATGGCCATCGGCGGCGCCCTGTCCCTGGCCGACCGCCGCCTGCGCGTCGGCGCCCCAGCCCGGCGACGCGCCCTGCTGCCCGTGCGGGTTTCCTCATGGACGCGCTGACCCGTCGCCGCATGCTGATGCTGGCGCCCCTCGGGCTCGCCGCGGCGGCCGGCGGAGGCTTCTGGGGCTTGCTGATGCGCATGCAGCAGGGCACCTACGACCCGCACACCCTGCCCAGCATGCTCGTCGGCAAGAAATTGCCGTCTTTTTCACTGCCCGGCCAACCACCCTCTTCCGGGTTTTCCAGCACCGACATCACCGCCGGCGGCCGCCCGGCGCTGGTGAATTTCTTCGCCTCCTGGTGCATCCCATGCATCCAGGAAGCACCGACACTGGCCCAGCTCCGCGAACAGCAGGTGCCGATCTGGGGCATCGCCTACAAGGACACCATCCCCGCCACCGCCGGCTTCCTGCAACAGAACGGCGACCCGTATGTCCGCGTGGCCCGCGACCAGGGCGGCCAGGTGGCGATCGATTTCGGCGTCTATGGCGTGCCGGAGACCTATCTTGTGGACAAGGACGGCGTGGTCCGCCTGCGCTGGGCGGGCGGGCTCTCGGACGACATCGTCCGCGACACACTCCTGCCGATGCTGAAGTCGCTGGCGTGACACGGCTGCTCCCCGCACTGCTGGCCCTGTTGATCCTGGCCAGCCCCGCCCACGCCGTCAGCGATCCGGCGGAAATGCTCGCCAACCCGGCGCAGGAGCACCGCGCCGAAGCCATCGGCGACCAGCTCCGCTGCCTGGTGTGTCAGAACGAAAGCGTCGAGCAGTCCGACGCCGACCTGGCCAAGGATTTCCGTCGCATCATCCGCCAGCGCGTCGTCGCCGGCGACACCAACCAGCAGGTGATCGCCTGGATGGTGGCCCGCTACGGCGACTTCATCCGCCTGCGCCCCCCGGTGAACGGAGAGACCCTGGTGCTATGGGCTGCACCGCTGATCGCCCTTCTGGTCGCCGCCGGCGCCGTGCTGATCGGTTGGCGCCGCCGCGGGCGCACCCCAGAGCCGCTGTCCGCCGCCGAACGCCAGCATCTCGCCAACCTGCTGGAGTGAGCCGGGCCGCATGATCTCGCTCTGGCTCGGGGTCGCCGTGTTGCTGGCGGTTGCGCTCGCCCCGCTGGGGCTCTCGTTGCGCCGCGCCAGCCTCGCCCGTGGTCGCCGGGAAGCGGCCCTGGCCCTGCACCGGGCCCAGCTCGCGGAGCTGGATCGCGACCTTGCGGAAGCGCGGATTGGCGCTGCGGAGCACGCCACGGCGGTGCTGGAGGTCCAGCGCCGGCTGCTCGCCGCCGACGGCCTGGCAGACCCCATGACAGGTTCGGAGTCCCGCTCCGGCATCTGGACCGCGCTGGCGCTGGTGCCGCTTGCGGCGGTGCTGCTCTATTTGGTGGGCGGCTCGCCCTGGATGCCGGCCATGCCCCTGAAACAGCGGATCGCCGAGGCACAGCAGCGGGTCCGCCAGGAAGCCGCCCTCGTCGCCCAGCTCAAGCAGGTGCTGGCCCAGCTCGATCCCGCATCCGACAAGGCGCGCGAAGGCTACATCCTGCTAGGCAACGCCGAGGCCCGCCTGGGCCACATGAACGGCGCGGCATCGGCTTGGCAGACCGCATTGAAGGCCCGGTTCGACCCGACCCTTGCGGTCGAAACCGCGGAGGCGATGACCGAAGCCAGCGGCCACGTCACCGACGAGGCGCGTTCCCTGTTCCAGCGCGCGCTGACCGAGGGTCCAGGCAACGCGCCCTGGCGTCCGATGGCGGAACGGCGACTTGGCGGTGGCTGAAACGGCAATCGCGGAAGAACACCTGCAAGAATGCCTCGCACATCCACGCTTCGCCCCCGCGCCATCATCCACGGGCTTGGCGCACATCCACGCGTCGCACCCGCGCCATCATCCACGGGCTTGGCGCGCACATCCACGCGTCGCACCCGCGCCATCGTCCACGGGCTTGGCGCGCACATCCACGCGTCGCACCCGCGCCATCATCCACGGGCTTGGCCCGCGCACCCACGCGTCGCACCCGTCATGCGCGGGCTTGGCCCGCGCACCCACGTCTTTCCGCTGTCACATCAGCAAGATACGGTATCATCTAGCAACGACCACGGCCTGGATCGAGCCGCTTGGAAATAGAGCCCGGCCTGGTAACCCGGACCAACTGAGCCGGCATCAGAACCATTGAGCTGCAAACTTGTGAGCTGCAAACTTGTTCGTCTCGATCTCAACGCTATCATTGGGGCGGCTGCGCTCCAGGCCGCTATCCGGTCGCCGATTATATCAGCTCCCGATGAAGCAGGTAGTCGGCAATTC
>DATDIC010000294.1:0-3532 GCA_036521275.1 Acetobacteraceae bacterium | reverse complement strand
GGACCCCGACGCTTTCGCCAAGCGGCAACATCTCGCACCCGGCCATTTCCTCGTGGTGGCGGTCGAGCCGACGATCGGTACGACCGCAACGCCCCTGTCCCAGGCACTGTCGGCCGGGTTGGCGACCCCGCCGGCCGATGTCGGAGCAATCTTGGGCGGCCTGCAGCAATCTTCGCACAGCGCGGGGATCACCTTCGCCGCGACCGGCGACAGCGGCAGCCAGCCGGCTCTGCTGGCGCCACCCCCCGTCGCACCGCCAGTCTCCCCCCGGCCCGTCACTCCACCGCCCAGCCCGGCCCCGCCGCCAGCGGCAGCCACCGCCGCGGCACCTCCCCCCTCCCCGCCGCCAGCCCCGGCAGTCGCTCCTGCTCCGACGGCACCGCCTGCGATCACCATGCCGGCCGAGGATCAATACGATCCCACCGATCGTCGCCGCGTGCAGGCGGCGCTCCGGCAGCTCGGCTACTATGACGGCGTGGTGGACGGACAGTTCGGGCCGGAGACGCGGGCCGCCATCCGCCGCTACCAGCACGAGCTGCATGCCCCCATGACGGGCCAGCTCACGCCGCAGGAGGCAAGCAGGCTTGTGGCGGGTCTTGCCCAAGGTGGAAATTGATTATGGTGAAACCGAACGGGCCACGGGTCTGGCAGGGGCGTGCTGAATGGGTCTGAAAACCAAGTTCAATCTCGTGATGCTCGCCGCCTTCATCGTCGGCCTGGCGCTGGCTGGCGCGTATTCCTATTCGCTGATCCGGGAAGTGGCCCGTCAGCAGGTGCTGCAGGAAGCCAGCATCATGATCGACGAAGCCTCGGCGGTGCGCGGCTATACCGACCGGGAAATCGGGCCCCTGCTGGCCGATCAAAGCAAGATACGGTTCCTGCCGCAGACCATCCCGTTCTTCGCCGCGCAATCGGTGTTCCGGGGCCTGCAGTCCCGCTACCCGGACTACGCATACAAAGAAGCCGCGCTCAACCCCACCAATCCGGCCGATCGCGCCGCCGACTGGCAAGCCGATATCATCGGTGACTTCCAGCATGACCCGCACCAGGCGGAGGTGATCACCGAACGCGATACGCCGACCGGCCCCACGCTTAATCTCGCCCGACCCGTGCAGGTATCCGACCGAAGCTGCCTGGCATGCCATTCCACGCCCCAGGCGGCGCCGGCCTCGATGGTCGATCTCTATGGCACGGATCATGGTTTCGGCTGGAAGCTCGGCGATGTGGTCGGCGCCCAGATCGTCACCGTACCCATGCGGGTCGCGGTGGAGCGCGCCAATCGCATCTTCCTGCTGTTCATCGGCGGGCTCGCCGTGATCTTCGCCGTCGTGCTGATCCTGCTGAACGTGCTGCTGCACGTGCTCATCATCCGGCCGGTGCGGAGGATTTCGGCGGCGGCCACCGATGTCAGCCTGGGCAATCTGGATGCGCCGGAATTCGCACCGCGCGGCCGCGACGAGATCGCATCGCTCGCCGCCTCGTTCAACCGCATGCGGCGCAGCCTGGTGAACGCAATGCGCATGCTGGAGCAGACCAATTGACCATTCGGGCGCCCCACGGGGCAAAAAAAATGAGCGGGGCATAATGCGCGGGATACGATGAGCGGCACACCCGAACACATCGGCCGCTACCAGATCGAGCGGGTGCTGGGACGCGGCGCGATGGGCGTGATCTACAAGGCGCACGACCCCGAGATCGATCGCACCGTGGCGATCAAGCTGATCCGCGCCGACCTGCTGGAGGGCGAGGAGCAGGCCGCCTACCTCGCCCGCTTCCGGCGGGAAGCGCAGGCCGCCGGCCGCTGCAACCACCCCAACATCGTCGCTCTGTACGACTACTCGGTGAATGCGGCGAACCCGTTCCTGGTGATGGAATACGTGGAAGGGGTCAGCCTCGCGCACGCGCTGGGGCGGGGCATGCGGTTCGCCACCGCGGATGCGGTGTCGATCATGCTGCAGGTCCTCGACGCGTTGTCCTGCGCCCATGCGCTCGGCGTCGTGCATCGGGATATCAAGCCGGCCAACATCCTGCTCATCGCCAATACGCGCGTGCAGGTGAAGGTGACCGATTTCGGCATCTCCCGGCTCGGCGCGTCCACCATCACGCTGGACGGATCGGTGGTCGGCACGCCCGCCTATATGTCGCCCGAGCAGTGCCGCGGCGAAGAAGTGGATCACCGCAGCGATCTGTTTTCCGTCGGCACGGTGCTGTTCGAACTGCTGTCCGGCCAGCGCCCCTTCCCCGGCGACAGCGTCAGCGAGGTGACGGCGAAGGTGCTGTTCGCGGAACCGCCCGATCTGCACGGGCGCGTTCCAGAGCCGCTGGTTGCCGTGCTGCGCCGTGCCTTGGCAAAGCGGCCGGAAGACCGGTTCGATTCGGCGGCGGCGATGGCCGACGCGCTGCGCGGCCGCATGTCCGCGCCGGCGGATGTAGCGGTCGCCGAAACGATCGTCCGTATCCAGCCGGAACGGGAGCCGGCGGTGGTGAGCGACGCGGTGCTGACCACGCTGCAACGCCGCCTGGCACGGGACATTGGCCCGATCGCCAAAGCCCTGGTCACGACCGCGGCGCGCAAGGCGCCCGATTTCGACGCGCTGTGCGACCTGCTTGCCAGCAACATCAGTGCCGACGACGACCGCCGGGCCTTCCTGCGTGACGTGCGGCAGCACCATGGCAGCGGCGTAACCGGCTCGCCCGCGCGGCGCACCGCGGCAAGTCCGATTTCAGGCGCAACGATCGAGCTTGCGCAGGCCGAGCTGACCCGCATCATCGGCCCGATCGCGCGGGTCCTGGTCAAGCGCGCCGCCGGGTCCTGCACATCGCCGGCGGAGCTGTGGCAGGCGCTGGCACGTCACATCGACCAGGACGCCGAACGCGCGGCCTTCCTGCGGACGCAGCCAGGAGGATAGCACGCTATTCATTACATGGCGTTCGCATCCCGCAGCGCTTCGTTCACAGGAACTTGATCGCGGCTGGACGGAATTTTGCCTCAGCCCCTCGGAGTTTGGTCATCAGCGAGGGAAACATGTTCGTGAGTTTAACGATTTCTTGACAAGCGCCCATGTTCTCGTGCTACGCATATTAACGAAAATGAACCTTTCAATAAGGTGACACGTCCTACCCGGAACGTTTTGCAGTGTCACAAAAGAGCAAGGCAGATGAACCGATTTCGTGCGTGTCTCAGCCGGGCTAAGGTAACGTGGTCACCGTTATGAATACGTGGGCACGCCACCAAAAACCAGGGGCGTTCACAGTCGCGGGGGGCATCGGCCAAGCCCGGTCGGAGGGACCCATTCCAGAATTGCCGGAAGCAACGAACGACATTGCTCAAGCTGCACCACAACATCTAATGGTGGGCGACAGCCCCCAGATGCGCGAAATCTTCGACCAGATCCGTCGGTTTGGCACAACTGACCTGCCGGTGTTGATTACCGGCGAGAGCGGCACTGGCAAGGAACTGGTCGCCCGCGCCATACATCAACGCTCACGCCGGGCATCGATGCCATACATCGCGCTCAATTGCGCAGCAGTC
>DATDIC010000293.1:0-2956 GCA_036521275.1 Acetobacteraceae bacterium | reverse complement strand
GGAGGAGGCCCGGCGCATGGAGATGGACCTGGTCGAGTGGGTGATCGTGGCAATCGGCATCCTGGTGGCGATTGCCGGGTTGTTCATCGCCGATGCGGGTGGCGGCGTGTACGGGCTCGGTCTGGCCATCTTCGTCGTGGCGGTGGTGTTCGTGATCTGGTTCATCAAGCGGCATTTCGACCGCAGCGACGCCGCGAGGCACTGAAATGGCCGCAACCGGCTGGGACCCTGGACAATATCTGCGCTTCGCCGATGAGCGGCTGCGCCCGGCGCTCGACCTGCTGGCGCAAGTGCCGCTGGAATCGGCCGAGCGCGTTGTCGATCTGGGCTGCGGAGCCGGCAACGTCACGACGATCCTGAAGCGGCGTTTTCCGGCGGCCGAGGTGATCGGGGTCGATGGCTCGGCGGCGATGCTGGAGAAAGCCCGCGCGGCGGCACCGGATTGCGGCTTCGTTCAGGCCGACATGGCGGCCTGGGAGCCCGAGGCGCCGCCGTCGCTGATCTATTCGAACGCGGCGCTGCACTGGCTGGGCGGGCACGACCGGCTGTTCCCGCGGCTGCTGTCGCTGCTGGCGCCCGGCGGCGTGCTGGCGGTGCAGATGCCGGCCATGCACGACTCGCCGATGCGGCGATTGCAGTTGCAAGTGGCACAATCGGGGCCGTGGGCGGAGACGTTGCGCGGCCACGTGTCGGCGCGCGACATCCTTGCGGCCGGGGAGTACTGGGACCGGCTGCGGCCGCACGCAGCGTCGCTCGACATGTGGGAAACGATCTATACGCACGCCCTGTCGGGCGACGATGCGGTGGTGGAATGGGCGGCCGGCAGCAGCCTGCGGCCGTTCCTGGAGCCGTTGCGCCCGGAGCTGCGCACCGCGTTTCGGCAGGCCTATGCCGCGGCACTGCGGCCGCATTATCCGCGCCGGGCAGACGGGACAACGCTGTTCCCGTTCCGCCGGCTGTTCATGGTGGCACGGCGCTGACACCCCGCCTGGCCGTTACAAAGCCGATGCCCGCCGCTGGTCACACCGCATGACCTGTGTGCATATCGCCGTCATGCGCTTTTTGCTGTGTATGGTTGGGTTTCTCGCTGCGTCGGTCAGCGCGCAGGCGGCTGTTCGCCCCGATCCGTCCGCGTTGTGCGAGCAGGCGATCCGCCACGCGGAGGCCGTCGGGCACACGCCGCCCGGGATGCTGGCCGCCATCGGACAGGTGGAGAGCGGGCGACCCGACCCGCACAGCGGTGCAATGCGGCCGTGGCCGTGGACGATCGACGCTGATGGTGTCGGACAGTTCTTCGCCACCAAGGCGCAGGCGGTCACCGCGGTCGCCGCATTGCAGGCCCAGGGCGTGCGATCGATCGATGTCGGGTGCATGCAGGTGAACCTGATGCACCATCCGGATGCGTTCGCCTCGCTGGATCAGGCGTTCGATCCTGCTGCCAACACGGGTTTTGCGGTGCGGTTCCTGGATGCGCTGTATCGCCGCACGGGAACCTGGCCCCGATCGATCGCCACCTATCATTCCGAGACGCCGCAGATCGCCGAGGAGTATCAGCGCCGCGTCATGGTGACCTGGCACCAGCACGTGCCGGCGGCCGCGGGTGGCAGCGGTGGCGGGCTGGTGTATGTCGATAGTGGTTTCGTCTATGGCGCATTCGGCTCGACCGGCCGGGTTTACGGTCTTATCATGCCGGAACGGTGAGCGGGTCCGCTGCGAACTGACGCCGGTACTGTGATCTAGCTGGACAACCCCGCCGGAATGAGCTTCTCCGGCGAGAATGGCGTTTCCGGCGAGAATGGCGTTTCCGGAAGCTCGCACCACAGCCATGCACATGCACGACAATTACCGTCGCACGCTTCCACGACGGCAAACGAGGCGCAGCAACCGGATAGGCCGTCGCTTATTGCGTATGGCCCGAATTCCTCCGTCAACACGCGAGCCGCCCGGGATTGCAGCGGGCCTGGGCGTTGGCGGGCCAATCCGAGGAGGGTGGAGAGCGCCGGACGCCGGATCAGGGCATCGTCGCTTCGCATCGCGTTGACCGCCACGAAGTAGGCGGCCAGATCGTCTTCAGCTTGTGCCATTGGCGCCTACCGTTTTGGTATGCATACCTTAATGCACACGATCCCATTCTGAGGTGTGATCTAGCTCACACTTTCCGAAAAAACAAGGCCACGCCAAGGGAATTGCCAGGATAGCGGCCTTCGCATCACGATCAGGAGGACGTGATCTGGCAGCAAGAGGTGATCTGGCGCGGCGGAGATCGCGGGGCCCGCCGCACGGTTCCTGGGCAGGCGCGCTGTCCGGTGCGGTCAGCGAGCCGTGGATGGTGCCCGGCAGTCGCAGTCGGGGCAGAAGTGCCGGCGGGACTTGGTAAGGGCCGGCCTCAATCTCATTTATACCGGCCCGTCGCTTCAGGACGGGATCGGGTCAGCACAGCGCTTACAAGGAGAGTCAATGATGGCCGAGGCCAAGCTCGCTCCGAACCTTCCGGCGTGGATGCAGGAACACGCCAACCGCTACATCTCCAGCGGCGGCACCGATGGGCATATGTACAAGATGAACCAGCCCGGCCGGCCGGAAATGACCGTGCCGTCGCTGCTGCTGACAACGACGGGCCGGAAGTCCGGCGAGAAGTTCGTGTTCCCGCTTTTCTATGGGAAGACGGGTGACAGCTATATCGTTGTTGCGTCGAAGGGCGGCGCGCCCGAGCACCCGGGCTGGTATCGCAACATCCTTGTTGATCCGGAGGTCGAAGTTCAGGCGGGCACGACGAAGGTGAAGGCGCGCGCCAGGACCGCCTCCGGCGAGGAGCGTGCGCGCTTGTGGCAGAAAGCGCTGGAGTTCTGGCCGCCGTATGCGGAGTATCAAACGAAAACGCAGCGGGAAATTCCCGTCGTGGTGTTGGATCCCGTTCGGTAGGGCGAATCGGGCGGCCAGCCGCATTGGCGTGGGA
>DATDIC010000292.1:0-5274 GCA_036521275.1 Acetobacteraceae bacterium | reverse complement strand
GTTCCGACCCGTCTGCATCCGGACTTCTCGTCCTGGGCCTGGGACGGCCGAGCCTGCGCCGAACTCAAGGTGGTGGGAGCGGAGGTGGACGCGGTGAAGGCGAAGCTGGCGCGGCGGGCTGCGCAGTGCACGAAGAAGGGGCTGACCAGGGCAGCGTAGCACTCGGCACCTAGCTCGCACCCCGCGCTACGGCGGGAATCAGCGCCGGGCAACACGGCGAAATAAAACCGGCCGCCAGGCCGATCATGCCGCGACTCGATAGCTCGTGTTCTTGCTGCCGCCTTCGTTGCGCGCGAGAATACCCCGATCGACCAGTTCCTTGATGTCGCGCTGTGCCGTCGGCATAGAGCATCTGACGATCGCTGCCCATTTCCGCGCGGTCAGCTTTCCTTCGAAATTGTCGAGCAGGCGGTTGAGCATCGTCCGTTGGCGCTCGTTGAGCGTCGTGAGCGCGTGGCGATGCCAGAATTCAGCCTTGTGCAATACCCCGGCGCAGGTCTGTTCGGCTTCGTCGATCGCTTTGGAGAAGCACTCGACGAACCAGAGCAAGCGCGCAGTGATGTCGAGATCGCCCTTTTGCGTGCGTTCAAGCGATCCGTAATAGCTGGGCCGGTCACGACGGATCTGGCCCGAAAGGCTGTAGAACCGCTGTGGAGACCCTTCCGACCGTGCAAGGCTCATGTCCGCCAACACGCGTGCAATACGCCCGTTTCCGTCATCGAAGGGGTGAATTGTAACGAACCAGAGGTGCGCGATGGCTGCGTGTAGAATGCCGTCGATCACCGGCGGTGCATCGAACCATGCGATGAAACGCTGTATCTCCGCGGCGATCCGTTCGGCGGGAACAGCCTGAAAGTGGATCCGCTCCCGGCCGATGGGGCCGGAGACGACTTGCATCGGACCACGTGCATCATCCCGCCACGCGCCGAGCTTGATTGTGCGAAGGCCGGAACGGCCGGTCGGGAACAATGCCGCCTGCCAGGCGAAAAGCCGCTCATAGCTCAGGGGAGCTGCGCAATTGCGCGTCGCATCGAGGGTCATCTCGACAATGCCTTCGGCGCGTCTATCCAGCGGGCCGGTCGCCGCATCCGGAACGCCGAGGCGGCGGGCAACGGATGAACGGACGCTCTCTCGGTTGAGGATTTCGCCTTCTATTTCTGCGTTCTTGACCGCCTCTTCGGTCGTGGCCTGCAATTCCGCCTCTATCTGGAGCGGAAACCCGAGCCGTTCCAAACGCCCGAGCAGCCGACCCTGCTTCAGGTGGGCCACTGCGAGCGGTTGCGCCAACAGATCGGCGTTCCAACGGAAATGCGGCCAGTCCGGAAGCTCCCAGATGTACATATTCGCCTCATGATATGATGCGAATATTGGGCATTCGCCTCAGGCCGCAAGATGTAGGGACGGGCAGGGCAGCGGGAAATGCGCCGGCCGCCGATGACGAATCTCGTTCATCAAGCCGACGCGCTGCGCGTTACGGTGAAGATCCTGTCCCAGCCAGCATGGAACATGGCCTGCAAAGTGCGCTTGAGTGCGGGTTCGAGGTCATGCCAACTCACCCCACCCCTACAAATCCGCATCCACCGGGATCGTATCCGGCTTAACCCCCATCTTCAGCAACCCCACGCGCATCCAGTCCGCCACCTGCCGCGAGCCGGCGTTGTAATCCACCCACGCATCGAGAAAATCGCGCCACCTCCGGTCCGGCTCTTCCTGGAGTCCCATCGCGCTCGGCAACGCCACCACCGGCTGTTTCAGCACCACCGCCTGTGACAGTTCCGGCGCCTTGGCAGTCACGCTCAGCCCCTGGATCAATCCGTAGATAATGCAATCACCCCGCCCCGACTGCATGGTCAGGATGGCGCTTGAACCGTCCTTCACCTCGATCACCTGGGCCTTGGGCGCATAGCGCGCCACCAGCGTATCGGTCAGCGAGCCGATCAGCGACACCAGGCGCACGTTCGGCTGGTTCAGGTCCGCCCATGTGCGCGCCGCAAATCCCGGCCGCGACACATAGCCGAACGGATGCATGTAATAGGCACGCGAGAAACCAATCGACAGCGCCCGCTGCGCCGTCGGGTTCAGCGCGAACGCCAGATCGACCTTGTTGCTCTGCAAATCCAGCACCGACGTGCCGTACGTTCCTTCCACATAACCCAGCCGCACGTTCAGCGCCGCCGCGATGCTGTGCGCCATGTCGATCGCGGCACCTGACCACGTCCCGCTCGCCAGGTCCTTGTCGAAGAACGGCGTCTCCCCCGGCAATGCCGCGATCCGCAGCACGCCCGTCCGCCGCACCCGATCGAGCGTCGATTCACCACCCGCACCCGGAGCGGTCTGTGCCGCCGCGCTCCCGCCCAGCACCGCCGCACCTGCCGCCGCCACCAGCCCGCTCAGGCCTCGTCTCGTCTGCATGCTACCCTCCGTAGCGCCGTGGTTTCAGCCCGGCATGGAACCATTCAACGAAACTGATGATGTCGTACACCGGCACCCCGAACGCGCGTTCGATGCTGGCCGAATACGGCGGCAAATTGGTACACTCCGAAACGATCGCGCCGACATCCGGGTTGCGCCCCAAAAGCTCCTCCGCCATGCCCAGCACCTCCCGCTCCTGAGCGGCGAAATCCACCACCGGCTGCCCCGAACGCAGATTGTGCCGGAATACCCCATCCGGCGGCATGCCCACCATCGGCAGCCCCGGCTCCACGCCCACCGCGCGGAAATGATCCGGGCTCAACGACGCCGCATCCGCCGTCAGCACGCCGACCCGCTGCCCGCGCGGCAGGATGCTCTGCACCAGCGGAATCTGCAGCAGGCTCGATGTCGCCACCGGCACCGGACAATGCGCCACGAGGTGCGGATGCAGCACCGCCAGGAACCCGCAGCTCGTGGTGATGCCGTCCACGCCCAGCGCCACCAGCTCGTCCGCCGCTTTCACGAACAGGTCCAGCATCCCGTCCGCGTTCGGCTTCACGATCCGGTCCGGCGTGGCGCCGTGCACCACCGCATATTGCACCGGAAACTTCCAGGTCGGCCCATACCCGATATCCCCAGGCAGGCGCTGGAATTTCGTATCCAGCACCATGATCCCGATGCTCACGCCGTGCACCGGCACACGCTTGCTCAGCCGCTTGTTCGTCATCCCCGCTTTCCCCCCAGTTGCGGCGCTACCTTCTGCATGAACAGCGTCAGGCTGTGCGCCGCCACCTCATGTGGCATCGGACCGAGCCGGAACTGCATGATCACCCCGCCCACGCCGATCTTATCGATCTCCGCCAGTTGCTCCGCCACCGTCGCCGGCGATCCGTGGATCAGTGCGTGGCCGGCAACGGTGCGGGCCGCCGGCGCCATCGGCCCCGGTGTTGTCGTCTGCAACTTTACACCCGTTTCACGGAATATTTTCTCCCGCATCGCGGCGCGTTGCACCTGCATCGCCTCGAACGCCGGAATGCCGAGCCGTGCCGCCTCGGCATCCGTCTCCGCCACCATCACGTTGCGCCACACCCAGCATTGATCCACGCAGGCCGTCACACCCGCCTCGTCGACGCCCTCCTCGCGCAAGGTCCGCCGATACAGCGCCATCCGCTGCCGCGTCACCTCCAGCGACTGCACGTTCATCAGGAACGGCCGCCGCTGCCGCGCCAGCTCCACCATGGACGCTTCGCCCGACGCACCGCGGATCACCGGCGGATGCGGGCGCGTATAGGGAAGCGGGCGCAGCATCGGTACCCGCAACTGCCAGAACCGCCCGTCATGATTAAACGGTTCCCCGCTCCACGCCTGGAACAGGATCTCCTCCGCTTCCTCCAGCCGCGCCTGCGCCTCGTCCGGATTGATCCCGTATCCCTGGTAATCGTAAACGTTGTAAGCAGTCCCGCGCCCAAGCCCGACGATCAGCCGGCCCCGGCTGATATTGTCGATCAGCGACAACTGCTCGGCCATGCGGATCGGGTGGTGCAGCGACATCTGCGCCACTGCGAAGCCGATCTTCGCCCGCTTCGTCGCCACCGCCAGCGCCGCCGCAAAGCTGACGGGATCGACATAGGCGCAGATGCCGTCGAAATGGTGTTCGGCCAGCCACAGCACGTCGAAGCCAAGTTCGTCGGACAGGCGAGCTTCGGCGATGGTCTCCTCGATCACGGCGCCATCGCGGGCCGGATCCCGGCTTTCGGGAAACAGGAAGTTGCTGAACCTCACCCCGGACTCCTTCCGCAAAAGAAAGTTTCACCACAGAGACACAGAGGCACAGAGGTTCGTACGGAGTTCCTTCTCGGTGCTAACTCCGTGTCTCCGGGTCTCTGTGGTGAATTTTTTTCTTCGTCTTCTCCCAACCTCAGTTGAAAAACCTCGCCGGCCGGAACTCCTTCAGCTCTGCCCGCTCCCGCCCGCGTGCCACCTCATCGGCGATCGCCGCCCCCAAAAACGGCGACATCGTCACGCCGCTATGCGTGATCCCCAGGTAATACCCCCGCACCCGAGGCACCGGCCCGATCGCCGAGAATTGGTCCCCCGGTATCGGCCTTATCGCGATCCGCGCCGCCTCCGGCGACACCTCCCCGATCGACGGCAGCAACTGCCGCGCCCGAGCCACCAGATCACGCGCCTCCGGCATCTCCGCGCTCAATTTGCTATCAATCGAAAGCGTCTCGTCGGTCGGGTTCCAGTGCAGCATCAGCCGCCCCGCCCCGTCCGGCCGCGCATCGATCACCGGCGTGCGCACCACCCGCGCCAAGCACGTCGCCACCGGCGGCGTGAACACCAGGAATCCCACCGTCGGCGCCAGCGGCAGATGCAGCCCGGTCTCCCGCATCGGATCGTTCGCCCACCGACCGGCGCAGTTCACCACCACGTCCGCCGCGTGTTGCGTGCCGTCCGCCGTCCGCACGCCGGTCACCCGGTCCCCGCTCATGGTTATCTCGGCCACCCGGGCGCCACAGATCAGCCGCGCCCCGTGCCGCTGCGCCGCCAACAGCATCGCATGCGCATACGGCACCGGATCCAGCCAGCCCTCATCGGGGAAATACGCCACCGGCGCGTCGCCCACGGTGGCCAGATCGATATCCGGCTCCAGCTCCAGCAATTGTTTCGGCGTGATCCATTCCGCCGCGTAGCCCCATGCCTGCAGCCGTTCCACATTGGCGGCCTGCTCCGCGCGCGCTTCCTCCGGCTCCCATTCCAGGCTGCCGCCGCCATGCCACCACGGCGTGCCGCCGAACTCCTCCCGCAACGCCGCGTGCGCCTTCATGCCCGCCACGTTCATCTCGTGATACGGACGCG
>DATDIC010000291.1:0-9664 GCA_036521275.1 Acetobacteraceae bacterium | reverse complement strand
CCGGGCATCATCCTGCCGCAGCTCACGACGCCGCTTGCTATTTTCATTTTCAAGCGCTTTTTCGATCAGATTCCCTATGAGTTCCGCGAGGCCGCGGTGCTCGACGGCGCGCGCGAAATCCAGATCCTGTTGCACGTTTATCTGCCGATCAGCACCGGGATCGTGTTTGCAGTCGGCATCGTGATATTCATCGCTTCGTGGAACAACTTCTTGTGGCCGCTGATGGTTATCAGCTCTCCCAGGATGATGACGATACCGGTGGGCCTGACGCAGGTGCAGTCGGAGTTCGGTATCCACAACGCTTCCAATATGGCGCTGGCGGTGCTGGGAGGATTGCCGGTCGCGATACTCTACCTGATATTCCAACGGCGTGTTTCGGAAGGCTTCCTCGCGGCAACTGGCCTCAAAGGTTAGCCGGCTGCTTGCTTCACCTCCCGCATCGTTCCACGCTGTCCGCAGCGGAGAGGGAACCACGGATGACCAAGGTAGCGGTGCTGGATGACTGGCAGGGCGTTGCGCGGCATTTCGGCGACTGGTCCAAATTGCAGGCGCGCGCCGATGTGGTGTTCTTTGAGCAGGCGTTCGAGAACGAAGACGATGCGGCACGAAAACTGGCTGATTTCGACATCGTGCTGTCGATGCGCGAGCGTACCCCGCTTCCCGCGTCGCTGATCAACCGGCTGCCAAAGCTGCGCATGCTGGGAATGACCGGCGCGCGCAATCTGTCACTCGACACCGATGCCTGCACCGCGCGGGGGATCTTGGTCTGCCACACCGTCGGCGGCGGCACGAGCGAGGCGGCAACGGCGGAGCTGGCGCTGGGCCTGCTGATCTCAGCGGCACGCGCCATTCCGCCCGGCGATGCCGCGATCCGCGCCGGCCGGTTCCAGCAGGGCGTGCCGGTTGGCATCGGGCTGGCTGGCAAGACCCTGGGCGTGATCGGGCTGGGGCGGCTTGGCTCTCATATGGCGCGGTATGGGCGGGCGCTGAACATGACGGTGCTGGCCTGGAGCCAGAACCTGACTGCGGAAAAGGCGCAGGCGGCCGGGGCGCAGATGGTATCGAAAGCCGATCTGCTGTCGCGCTCGGATGCGGTCAGCATTCACCTGGTGCTGTCGCCGCGTTCGCGCGGGCTGATCGGATCGGCGGATCTGGCGCAAATGAAACCGGGTGCGATCCTGATCAACACGTCGCGCGGGCCGATCGTGGACGAGGCAGCGCTGATCGAGGCGGTGCAGGCCGGGCGGATCATCGCCGCACTGGACGTGTACGACCGCGAGCCGCTGCCGGCCGATCACCCGCTACGACGCGCGCCAAACACGATACTCACGCCGCATCTGGGCTATGGCGTGAAAGAAACGTGGGAGGTGTTTTATCCGCAGAGCATCGAAAACGCGCTGGCGTTCATGGACGGCAAGCCGGTGCGGGTGATGAACCCGGCGGCGGTGAAGAAGACCGGATAGCGTCAGGGCCTGGCGATCGTGCCGCCGGTCATGGGCGCGGGTACGCCGGTGGTGGTCGGGAAACTAAGCGGCAGGCCGGTGGCGACTCGGGCGGCGAGAAAGCCGAAACACTGCGCCTCCAGGGCATCGCCGTCCCAGTTGACGGATTCGACTGGATCTACAGGGACGGGCAGACGCTCGCGAAGGGCTGCCATGATCGCCGGATTGTGGCGGCCGCCGCCGCAGACCAGCCAGCGACGGGGTGGAGCAGGCAATCGTGCAGACACGATCGCGGCGGCGGTGAAGGCGACGAGAGTGGCGGCGCCGTCGGCGGGTGAGAGCGCGTCCAGGCCGCTGATGGCGAGCGCTTGCGCAAAGGAAAGACGGTCGAGCGACTTGGGCGCGGGCACTGCGAAATAAGGGTGCGCGAGCAGACGGGCGAGGATGGTTTCATCGGCACGGCCCGTGCGCGCAAGCGTTCCGTCGCGATCGAAGCGGTCTGTGGTGTGGCGGCTGATCCAGTCGTCGAGCGGGCCATTGCCCGGGCCGGTGTCGAAGGCAACCAGTTCGCCATCGGCGCCGATCCAGGTCACGTTGGCGACACCGCCGATGTTCAGCACGGCAAGCGGGCGTGGAAGATCGCCAGCCAGGGCCGCGTGGAAGATAGGGGCGAACGGCGCGCCCTGGCCGCCGGCGGCGACGTCGGCGGAGCGGAAATCGTGGGCGACCGGCACGCCGGTCAGTCGGGCGAGCAGCGCAGCGTCGCCGATCTGCCAGGTGCGGCGGTTGCCGGGGTCATGGAGGATGGTCTGGCCGTGAAAGCCGATCAGGTCCGGGGCGGCTTCCAGCGCCAGCGCGGCGCGGGCGTGGTACTCGGTCAGGCGGCGGATGGTGGCGGCCAGGTGGGGATCGTTCGGGCGCAGAGTGGGCGCGTGGTCCAGGAGGGTGCGCAGATCGGTGCGCAGGGCGTCGTCGTACGGAATCGTTAGGGTGGGGCCGAATGCGGCGATGGTGATGCCGTCGGTTTCGATGACCGCGGCGTCGACGCCGTCGAGTGACGTGCCGCTCATCAGGCCGATGGTGCGAAGCATTTTCCCTCGTCAGGCTACGTGGTAGCCCCTCACCCGGTTCGCTGCGCGAACCGACCTTTCCCGCAGAGCGGGAGAGGTGAAGGGGTAAGCGCTGCAAGCCTTGTGCACCAGCTACGGAACCGAGTCATGCCGAAAAGCACGTTTCTGGCGGAAGCTACCGAGCGGGGCTTCGTGTTCCAGTGCACCGATCTGGAGGCGCTGGACGCGGCGATGCTAGCTGGGCCGATCGCCGCTTATATCGGGTTCGATTGCACGGCTGACAGCCTGCATGTCGGCAGCCTGGTGCAGATCATGATCCTCCGGCTGCTGCAAAAGCACGGGCACACGCCAGTGGTGCTGATGGGCGGCGGAACGACGCGGATCGGGGATCCTTCGGGGAAGGATGAATCGCGCCAGTTGCTGAGCGATGCACAAATTTCCGCCAACATGGCGGGGATCCGGCGATGCTTCGAGCCGTTCCTGCGATTCGGAAACCGGCCGTCGGATGCGATGGTGGCCGACAATGGGGACTGGCTGAACGCGCTGGGATATATCCCCCTGCTGCGCGATGTCGGCACGCATTTCACCGTGAACCGGATGCTGGGGTTCGATTCCGTGCGGCTGCGGCTGGAGCGCGAACAGCCGCTGACGTTCCTGGAATTCAATTACATGATCTTGCAGAGTTACGATTTCCGGGAGCTGTCGCGGCGCCACAACGTGGTGCTGCAGATCGGCGGGTCCGATCAGTGGGGCAATATCGTTGCCGGCATGGAGCTGACACGGCGGACCGATGGCAAGCAGGTGTACGGCCTGACGACGCCGCTGATCACGACAGCGTCCGGCGCAAAGATGGGGAAGACCGCGCAGGGCGCCGTGTGGCTGACAGCCGACCGATTGTCGGCCTACGAGTACTGGCAGTTCTGGCGCAACACAGAAGACGCGGACGTTGGGCGGTTCCTGCGGCTGTTCACCGATCTGCCGGTTGCAGTGATCGAGCGACTGGAACGGTTGAGCGGAGCAGAGGTGAACGAGGCGAAAAAGATCTTGGCGACCGAGGCGACGCGGCTGGCACACGGCGATCAGGCGGCGGAGCTTGCGGAGCAAACCGCGCGGCTGGCGTTCGAGGAGGGCGAAGCAGCGGACACGTTGCCGGGAATCGAGGTTCCACTGGCTGAGCTGGAAGCGGGTATTCCGGCGTTCCGGCTGTTTGTCGTGGCGGGACTGGCGGCGAGCAATGGCGAAGCGCGGCGGTTGATACGCGGCGGCGGGGGGCGAGTGAACGACATGCCGCTGGACGATGAAAGCCGGACTATCTCGTCGGCGGATCTGCGGGATGGGGTGGTCAAGCTGTCGGCCGGGCGCAAGCAGCACCGGCTGGTTCGGGTGAGCTGATATTTCCACAAGGAGCGACGGGATGGACCAAGGACGGATCGGGCAGGCTGCGGAGCTGCTGGTCGGAGCACGGCAGGGGAATGGGTTGCTGGGAGAGATCCCGCCTGCCTGTCGCCCGAACTCGGTGGCCGAGGCGCACGCGGTGCAGGACGCGGTGACAAAGCTGCTGGGGGAGTCGGTGGGCGCGTTCAAGGCGGCAGCACCGCCGAATGACGAAGCCTGGCGCGGCGTGATTTATGGGCGGACGATATGGGCTTCGCCGGCCCGGGTGCCGGTGGCGCAGGTGCCGAATTGCGGCGTGGAAGCGGAGGTGGCATTCCGATTCCGCCAAGACCTGCCAGCGCGGGCGGCGGCTTATTCACGCGACGAAGTGGCGGCGGCGGTGGATGCTTGCGCCGCGATCGAGGTGATCACGAGCCGGTTCAAGGATCAGGCGGCGCGCGGCACGCTGGAGAAGCTGGCCGATTGCGTAAGCAATGGCGGATTCGTGTACGCGGCGCCGGTGGCGGACTGGCGGCATCTGGATTTCGCGACCATTCACGTGACGCTGGCGTCGAATGGACAGGTGCTGGTCGATCAGGATGGCGGACACCCAACGCGTGATCCGCTGGGAACGGCGGTGGCGCTGGTCAACATGATGCGGGAGGGCGGCGGCGTCCGGGCTGGGCAGTTCGTGACCTGCGGCAGCTACACAGGCATGCGATTCCTGAAGCCCGGCGACCGGTGCACGGCACGGTTCGAGGGATTGGGGGAGGCTGAGGTTACGTTTGCCACGTGATTAGGGGAGAAGCAGGAAGTTTCACCACGGAGGCACGGAGGCACGGAGATGACTCGTTCCAGACCGCAGTGAAACGGAACGAGGGTCGCGGTCAGAGCTGCCGAGCTCCGTGTCTCAGGTGTGAGGCGGGCCGCGGACTGCCGAGGCGATATTCAGCGCAGGATGATCTCCACCCGGCGGTTCTGAGGTTCGCGCACGCCGGGGCCGGTGGGCACCAGCAGATGCGTCTCGCCGAAGCCCTGGATGGAGATCTCGTTGCGGGGAACACCGTCGCGCACCAGCTCGGCGGCGACTGCGTTGGCCCGACGCAGCGAAAGACCCATGTTGTATTGCGGCGTGCCGGACGTGTCGGTGTAGCCGTTGACTTCGATTCTTGTCGTCTGGACGTGGGTCGAGTTCTCCGCCGCTTGGCGGATGATCTGGCGGGCACGGTCGGTCAGCGTCGCCTTGTCCCAATCAAAAAATACCAGATAGGACCGGGCGGGCGTGGGGGCCGGGGCGGCGACGGGGGCGGGCGCTGCGGGCACGGGGGGTGGTGGCGCGTAGAAGGCGTAGCGGACACCGAGCAGGAAACTGTGATCGTACTGCGCACCTAGCTTGATCCGTCCGGTGCTGGTGCCGGCGGCGGTGGTCTCCGTGCCGGAGAATTTCGCCCCCGCGGTGATGTCGGTGAAACGGTAATCGGCCGTAATCGACAGGCCCGGCATGTGCGGGATCGGGAACGACAGGCCGAAGATGCCCTGTACGGCGAAGCGACCCTCGGTGTCGTCGGTGCTGAACTGGAACGGGCCACCCGGCTCGGTGAAGCTGCCGTTCAGGCGGGTCCACATATAGCCCCCGCCGACGCCGAGATAGGGGAAGATGTACGGGCTACCGATATCCAGGTCGAACAGCGCGTTGGCCATGACGCCATAACGGTTGACATGGCCACTGGCGGCGGTGGGGAACGGCGTGCGGGCAAGCTCGTCCATCTTGTTGCGGAAGAAATCGCCCTCCAACTCCAGGCGTAGGCCGTTGCCGAACCCGTAGCCGATGCTGCCGAGCCCGTTGATGCCGCCATCCTTCTCCAGATGCAGGTGCGCGGCGCCAAATCCGTTGCTCAGCGGGGTGATCTTGGTGTTCTGCGGCAGATCGTAACCGGCGGCGGCACCGATATAGACGCCCTGGATCGGCTGCGCATGCGCGACGAGCGGAGCGGCGAATGGTGCGGTCAGGAAGGTGGCTGCCAGCAAGGCAATGCGGGTACGCATACTCGAACGCCTCCTGCGTGGTCATGCCAGGCTGGTCCTGGCATTCGGCGGCGGAAATGAACAGGGCGCCTCACGGCGCCCTGTTGCAGACCGTGGATCTGCGATCCGGTTAGCGGATGATGATCTCGACACGCCGGTTCTGCGGCTCGCGCACGCCGGGGCCGGTAGGCACCAGCAGATGCGTTTCGCCGAAGCCGTGGATCGAGATGGCGTTGCGCGGCACGCCATCGCGCACCAGTTCGGCGGCGACCGCGTTGGCGCGGCGGATCGACAGGCCCATGTTGTATTGCGGCGTGCCCGACGTGTCGGTGTAGCCGTTGACCTCGATCTGCGTGTACTGGACGTGGGTCGAATTCTCCGCCGCTTCGCGGATGATCTGGCGGGCGCGGTCGGTAAGCGTCGCCTTGTCCCAGTCAAAGAACACGAGGTAGGAGCGTGCCGGTGCTGGCGCCGGTGCGGCGATCGGCGCCGGCGTGGGAGGAGGCGGCGGGGCCACCCCGAAATTATAGCGGAAGCCGATCAGGAACGCGTTGTTGTAGTCCTGTCCAAGCTGGATCTTGCCGGTGCCGCTCACGGTTTGGTTCGGGCCCGTGATGGTGCCGACCGCACTGTAGCTCCGTGTTCCGGCAAGACCCATGAAGCGGTACTCCGCGGTCAGGGTCAGGCCCGGCATGGCCGTGATCGGAATGCCGACACCGGCGATGGCCTGGTAGGCGAAGCTGCCCTCGGTGCTGTTGGAATTGATGCTACCGGCGCCGAAGTTGGTCCCGTAAACGTGGAAATGCTGCAGGTTTGCCCATTGATAGCCCACGCCGGCACCGATGTAGGGGACAACCCAGGGGGTCAGGCCGTAGAAGTCATAAGCCACGTTGACCATCGGGCCATACAGTTGCTCGCGCCCACCGGCGGCGGCCGACAGACCGGTCGGCTGCTTGTTCAACTTGTTGAAGTTGTTGTTCCGGTAGTCGCCCTCGAGCTCGACGCGAAGGCCGTTCCCGAAGCCCCAACCAATGGCACCCAACGCCACCGGCCCGGCTCCAGACCCGAGGCTCAGGTTGGGCGTACTGACGCCGCCCGTGAGCGTGTTCGTTTGCTGAAGGTTCTTGATGTTGACATCCGACTTCAGGTTTACCCCGACGCCGGCGCCAATATAAAGGCCGGTGACCGGCTGAGCCTGCGCGGCGAACGGTACGGCCAGCACGGTGGCAGCCAGGAGCGTGCTCCGAAACCTCATTCGTTCTCTCCTCGTTGTCTTCCGCGCCGACGGCGCAGTTTCAGCTGGGGTTCGTCAGGGGCGGTTCCGCCACCAACGCTCTTGCGATGAGCGAACCATAAACGACCGGATGACATAAAACGAGAGGCTTCCGCCAATTCAGCCGGCACTGTGGCAGTCTCGCAACAGGGGGCCGGGCAAGCCGGCAACAGGCTGTAACAAGGGCGGAAGAGAGCGGGAGTCGAACCCACCCGGGACCGCGCGGCGGCCCCAACCGGCTTTGAAGGCCAGCCGATCCACCGGGACCGCTTCTCTTCCGCGACGATTATCCGAGCTTCGAAGCAGCGTTACAATCGGCGCCGGTCAGCATCGCTATCAGCTCATGTTCCGCATCGGCTTCCAGGCAACGACAGTCCAGCCAAAGGAGATTCGCTGCAATGCGGCCGAGAACCGGGCGCTTGCCGATCCGCAGCGCGGCCGCGAGACGTGCGGGAGCCGCTCCGCCAATTGTGACCGCGAACGAGGGCAGCAGATCGATCGGCTGCGCGCCAGAGCCGACCTGGCTGCGGCACGGCTGCACGGTGACGGGGCGATCCGGCCAGCGGCTCTGGACGGCAGCAGCCAGGCGTTCGGCGGTTGCCTGGATCTCGGCCGGCGGGCGGGTCAGCAGGCGCAGGGCCGGCAGGCGCTCGGGCAACCGGTCGGGATCGAGATAAAGACGCAGCACGTGTTCCAGCGCGGCGAGGCGCGCCTTGTCCAGGCGCAGCGCGCGCTTCATCGGATTGGCATTGAGTTTGGCGATCAGCTCGCGGCGGCCGACGATCAGCCCGGCCTGCGGGCCGCCGAGCAGCTTGTCGCCGGAGAAGGTGACGAGGTCGGTGCCGGCAGCGAGCGCCTCCTGCGGCATGGGCTCGTGCGGCAGGCCCCAGCGGGCGAGATCGACCAGGCTACCGCTGCCGAGATCCTCGATGAACGGCAGGCCGGCTTCGTGTGCGATGACGGCAAGTTCGGCGTGCGGCACCGCGGCAGTGAAACCCGAGATGGCGTAGTTCGCCTGGTGAACACGCATCAGCAGGGCGGCGTCCGGCGACAGCGCGTCGCGATAATCGCGCGGATGGGTGCGGTTGGTGGTGCCGACTTCGCGCAGGATCGCACCTGAGCGGGCCATGATGTCGGGGATGCGGAATGAGCCGCCGATCTCGATCAACTCGCCGCGGGAGACCAGCACGTCACGGCCGGCGGCGAGCGTGTTCAGCGCCAGCAGCACCGCCGCGGCATTGTTGTTGACAACGGTAGCGTCTTCGGCGCCGGTGAGCTCGGTCAGGAGCGCACGGACGTGGTTGTCACGCTCGCCCCGACGCCCCGTGGCAAGATCGAACTCCAGGGTGGTTGGTTCGCGCAAAGCCATCGCGGCGGCCTCGGCGGCCCCGGGCGGGACGGGCGCGCGGCCGAGATTGGTATGCAGGACCGTGCCGGTGAGGTTGAACACCGGCCTTTGCGACGGCTCGAAGCGCCGCTGCAGCATGTCGGCGGCGGCGTCCAGGATGGTGATAGCGGGGATGGTGATATCGGGGATGGTGATAGCGGGGGCGTTGAAGGTGCTGGCGGCGCGACGGGTGGCGAGCTCGAACCGCAATGCAGCCAGCGTGGCGGGGCGGCCAAAGCGGGCGACCAACGCCGCAGCTGCTGGGGTCCGCAAGAGGGCGTCGATGGAGGGAAGCGGGCTTGGCTGGCGGGCGGTCATTGCCGGAACCATAGCGGGTAAGCGGATGCAGTGGCCAAGGTGACGCCGACGCGGCAAAGTCCAGCGGCGGGAGGGCTGCAATGATGGCAAAGCTGCCGGAGCACGAGCTGTTCGCGGTCCGCTACGCGACACGCGACGGCCGGCGGGCGGATCATTTCATCGGCGGCGACCCGCACGATGCGCCGATGCCGATGGATTACTTCGTGTGGGTCGCGGTGAACGACGGCGGCGGTGCCGTGGTGGTCGATGTGGGCTTCACCGAGGCGGTGGCGCGCAAAAGAAAGCGGCAGTTCCTGCGCTGTCCGGTCGATTCACTTGGGTTGCTCGGGGTGGATGCGGGCGCCGTGGAGACCGTGGTGCTGACGCACCTGCATTACGACCATGTAGGCAATTTCCACCGGTTCCCGCGGGCGGAATTTCACTTGCAGGAGCCGGAGCTGCATTATGCGGTCGGACGTTACATGCGATATCATCGGCTGGCGCACTCGTTCGAGGTAGAGGACGTGGTGGGGATCGTGCGGCTGAATTATGCGCGGCGGGTGCGGCTGCATAACGGGCCACACGACCTGCTGCCGGGGATCACGCTGCACCCGGCGCCGGGGCATTCGGCCGGGCTGCAGTTCGTGCGGGTGCACACGCGGCGCGGTTGGGTGGTGTTGGCGTCAGACGTGACGCATTTCTATGAAAACATGGAGACCGAGCGGCCGTTCACCACGGCGCTGCATGTCGGCGGCATGCTGGAAGGGTATGAATTGTTGCGGGCGGCTGCACCCTC
>DATDIC010000290.1:0-4025 GCA_036521275.1 Acetobacteraceae bacterium | reverse complement strand
ATTCTCGGCTTTGGCTTGCAGGATGTCGTGATCGCCATCGCCCTGGTGTATTTTCCGATCTTCGCGCGCCTGGCACGCAACCTGACCTCGGTCCTGAAGCAGGAACCGTATGTGCAGGCGGCCCGCCTGATCGGCCAACCGGCGCCGATGATCCTGGTGCAGGAAATCCTGCCGAACATCCTGTCGGCGCTGATGGTGCAGGCGAGCGTTGCCGTCGCGTTCGGCGTGATCATCGAAGCCGGGTTGAGTTTCCTTGGCCTCGGGGTGCAGCCGCCGACACCGTCGCTTGGCGTGATCATGGCCGATGGGCGCGAATATTTTGACAAGGCGCCGTGGGTTCTTACGCTGACGGGGTTGGCCGTTTCCATCTCGCTTCTGGGCCTCAACCTGCTCGGGGATGGGCTGCGTGACCTGTCCGATCCGAAGCTGCGCCAGGTTGTGCGCGAGTGAGTTCGGTGCTCAGCGTGCGCAACTTGCGCGTCACCCTGGCTGCCGGGCCGCGGGCGGTGCCGTTGGTGCGCGGCGTTGATCTCGATCTGCATCCGGGCGAGACGCTGACGCTGATCGGCGAGTCGGGGTCCGGCAAGACGCTGACGGCGCTCGCGCTGCTGCGTCTGCTGCCCCAGGGCATGGGCCAGCAAGCCGATCTGATGATGCTGAACGGACGTGATGTCAGCGAAATGAACGAGGCGGCGTTCCGCAACCTGCGCGGGCGACGGATCGCGATGATCTTCCAGGACCCGGTCGGGGCGTTCAATCCGGCCAAGCGGATCGACTGGCATCTTCGCGTCGTGCTGGCGCGCGCGGAAGCCGAGGGGGCATGGCAGGATCGCGCGACGGAAGCGCTGTCCGAGGTGGGGATCATGGATCCACCGAGCGTCCTGCGGCGTTTTCCGCACCAGCTTTCCGGGGGCATGTTGCAGCGGGTGCTGATCGCCATGGTGTTGGCCCTCGGGCCCGAGGTGATCATTGCCGACGAGCCGACAACCAATCTGGACAATATCGTCGAGCGCCAGATACTGGAGCTGTTCGGCAAGTTGCAGCGGCGCCTGTCGTCGGCTTTGTTGTTCATTACTCATGACATGACCATAGCGGCACTTATCTCACAGCGGCTGGCGGTGATGTACGCCGGGCAGGTGGTCGAGACCGGTCCCAGCGAAGCCGTGATGCACCGGCCGCTGCATCCCTATACGCAAGGGTTAATCGAAACCGCGAATGCATTGGAGAAGGGGGCGGAGACACTCACCGAGATTCCCGGGCAACCACCGTCGATAATGGAGCAGGACGACGGCTGTGCGTTTCGCGGCCGGTGCATCCGGGCGCGTCCTGGGTGCGAGAGGCCGCAAAAGCTGCGTTCCACGAACGAGGCGCGTCTCGTCAGGTGTCTTCTCTATGACTGATCCGCTGCTTCGCCTTCAGGACCTGGTGGTCGAATTTCCTGACCCGCACCGTCGCCACCAGACTGTGCGCGCGGTGGACAAGGTCAGCCTGACAATCGGGCGCGGCGAGATTCTGGGCCTGGTCGGCGAATCGGGCAGCGGCAAGACGACATTGGCGAAGACAGTGCTGCGGCTCTATCGCCCGCGATCAGGCCGCATCGAGCTCGGCGGCGTCGATATCACGCACCTGAACGAGCCGCGGTTGCGGCCGATGCGGCGCCAGGCGCAGATGGTGTTTCAGGATCCGCTGTCCTCGTTCAATCCGCGCCACACGATCGGCCGCGCGATCGCGATACCGCTGCTGCTGCATCGCATCTGTAGCCGTTCCGCGTTGCGGGATTCGGTTGCGCGCATCCTGGCCGATGTTGGCTTGCCAGGCAGTTTCGCCAGCCGCTATCCACACCAGCTATCCGGCGGCCAGTTGCAGCGGGCGGCGATCGGGCGGGCGCTCGCTTTGTCTCCGGCGCTGATCGTGGCGGACGAGGCGGTTTCGAAGCTGGATGTTTCGGTGCGCGCGCAGATCCTGAATCTGCTGAAACGCGTGCATGCCGAACGCGGCCTGTCACTGCTGTTCATCACCCACGACCTGCACGTCGCGCGTTTCCTGAGCGACCGCATCGGCATCATGCAGGGTGGCCGGCTGCTGGAGATCGGGCCCACCAAGGAAGTTTTTGCCCGGCCCGCGCACGATTATACGCGGACGCTGCTGGGCACCATCGCACCCATTCCGGAGCCGGTCGCGTGACACCGATCAGGGGTTGAGCTCATGGCCATGTGCGAGCGCTGTAAGGTCGGCACGAAGCAGTGCGAGGCCGGTGAGCGCGAGCCGGCGCGATGCCTCCGGCGTCTTGAACCCGGCATGCGCGGTCAGCGTGACATTGCCGAGGGTTGTGAGCGGATGGCCGGCCGGCAGCGGCTCGGTGTCGAATACGTCCAGGGCGGCATGTGCAATGCGCCCGTGCCGCAGCGCCGCGATCAGCGCATCGGTATCGACCAGCCCGCCGCGCGCGGTGTTCACGAAAATAGCGTGCGGCCGCATCATGTTCAGACGCTCTGCGCTGATCAACCCGCGCGTTTCGGGCGTCAGCGCCAGGTGCAGCGAAACGATGTCGGCGTCGCGCAGAAGCTGGTCCAGCGGAACCGACAAGCAGGGCAGGTCGCTACTGACAGGAGTGCGATTCCAGGCCAACACATGCATCCCGAATGCGTCCGCGATGCGGGCCAGGGTTCTCCCGATGCCGCCCATGCCGATAAGGCCGAGCGTCTTCCCTTGCAACTCAGTACCGGCGAGCGGATCCCAGGTCCCGGACCGCAGGGCGCGATCCATTTCTCCGATCCGGCGGGCGGCGGCCAGCATGAGCGCGAACGCATGCTCGGCCACGCTGCGGTCCCCGTAGCCGCGGATCGTGCGGATGCGGATTCCAAGCGACTGTGCCGCTTCGACATCGATATAGCTGGATGCGCCGGTGCCGAGAAAGATGATGCTGCGCAGGCGCGGACACGCACGCAGAAGCGTTTCGTCCATCGGCGTGTGCCCATTCAGCGCGCTGGCGGCTTCCGCCAGCAGATCGGGCAAAACCGCCGGATCGGGATCGCCGAGATGCACATCGAGCCCATCCACGGAAGCCCACTCATCTGCGGTCAGCAATTCATGCACGAACTCGGAGCAGTCAATGTACACTGAACGTTTCATGTCGGGGCACCAGGACGGCCAACGGGTGGGAAAGCCATGCCGGTGATGAAGCCCATCAAGCTTGGTCTGTCCATGCGCTACCTGGGATATCATGCCGCTGCCTGGCGTCATCCCGATGCAGATCCAGGTGCCGCGTCCAAGTTCGAGCACTTCCGACGCGTCGCCCAGACTGCCGAGGCCGCCAAGTTCGACATGGTGTTCCTGGCCGATGGCATCGGTATCCGCGGGAAGGACGAACCGCCCGGCTCCTTGTGTCGATCCGCGCAGAACGCTGAGCTGGAGCCGATTACGCTGCTGTCCGCCATTGCCGCGGTCACGCATCGCATCGGGCTGGTGGCGACCGCTTCCACGACCTACAACGAGCCGTTCCACGTGGCCCGCAAATATGCCTCGCTTGACCATATCAGCGGCGGACGTGCCGGATGGAACATCGTTACATCCTGGTCTGACGCAGAAGCACGCAATTTCAACCGCGATCAGCACCTGGGCTACGAGGAGCGCTACGAGCGCGCCGCTGAATTCGTGGAGGTCGTCAAAGGCCTGTGGAACAGTTGGGATGCCGACGCGTTTCCGCATGACAAGGCCAGCGGCGTTTTCTATGACCCGAGCAAGCTGCACGTGCTCGATCACAAAGGAAAGCATTTCAAGGTTCGCGGCCCGCTGAGTGTCGCCCGTACCCCGCAGGGGCGCCCGATCCTGGTGCAGGCCGGTGCGTCCGAGCAGGGATTGAACATCGCCGCGGCGAATGCGGACGTGGTCTATTCCGCACCGCACGACATCGACACGGCCAAGGCATACTATGCCGACCTGAAGCGGCGGCTGCCGGAACACGGTCGCGCGGCCGATCAGCTTCTCATCATGCCGGGCCTGAACCCTTATGTCGGACGGACGCG
>DATDIC010000289.1:0-11091 GCA_036521275.1 Acetobacteraceae bacterium | reverse complement strand
CTCCAGCTCCTCCGCCGCAGCAACGTTGGCAGCGATCATGAACTCTTCGATCAGCCGGTGACTGTCGAGACGCGGGCGCGGCGACACCGCGCTCACCCGGCCGGTAGCGTCGAGCAGCACGCGCCGTTCCGGCAGATCCAGATCCAGCGTGCCTCGCGCCTGCCGCGCCGCCAGCAGCGCACGGAAAGCGGCGTACAGCGAACCCAACGGCAACCCGAGTGTGTCAGCCCGATCCTGCGCCTGCTGCACCTGTTCATAGGTCAGGCGCGCGGCGCTGCGCATCAGGCCGCGGCCAAAGCGGTGCCGGCGCTTGCGGCCATCGCCGCCGATATGCATCTCCACGAACAGGCAGGCGCGGTCCTGCGCCGGGCGCAGACTGCACCAGTCGTTGGACAGCGGCTCCGGCAGCATCGGCACGACGCGGTCCGGGAAATACACGCTGTTGCCGCGCTCCAGCGCCGTTGCATCCAGCGCAGTGCCCGGCCGCACGTAATGCGCCACGTCGGCGATCGCGACGACCAGCCGGAACCCGCTCCCGTCCGCCTCCGCGAATACCGCATCGTCGAAGTCCCGCGCGTCCTCTCCGTCGATGGTAACCAACGGTACGTCTCGTAAATCCTCCCGCCCTGCCAACGTCGGAGGTCCGGCGACATCCGCCTCCGCGACCGCCTGGTCCGGAAAGACATGTGGAATATCGTGTGTGGCGATGGCGATCAGGCTGATGGAGCGGGCGTCGCCCATGCGACCCAGCCGCTCGATCACTCGCGCCGGCTTCAGCCCAAGCCGGTGATGCGCGATCGGTTCGGCCAGCACGATCTCGTTCGCCTGCGCGCCAGCCTCCTCGCCGGGCGGGACGATCCATTCCGCCTTAGCGCGCCGGTCGGTGGGAACGATACGGCCCTCCCTGGGACCGGGCCGGAACACGCCCAGCACGCGCGCCGGCGCACCGGGCAGGCGCTTCAGCGTGCGGCCTTCGTAGCGGCCGGGACCAGCGGGGCGCAGCCGAGCCAATACCCGCTCCCCGGGCGCCAGTGCCGGCCGGCCGGCCGGTTCGGGCGCCATCAGCACCAGCGGCGGCGGCCCCTCGTCGTCCCATTGCACCGGCCGGGCGATCGCATCGCCATCCAGGTCGGTGCCGGTGATCAGTACGACGGTGCTTTCCGGAAGCGGTCCGGCGGTGCGCCGAACGAAACGATTGCGGATAGGACGTTGGGGCGCCATCTGCGGGCTCAGTGCGGCGATGGCGGAGCGACACCGCTCGATTGCATGCGGGCGAGCCGGGCAATTGCCGGTTCGTAGCCATCAGCAGCAGCCTGAGTGAGCCATCTGCTCCCCTCCGCACGGTCGCGCGGCACGCCGAGGCGGTGCGTCACCGTGAACCCCAGATGCTGCAACGTGTCCGCGATCAGTGTTGCATTGTTGCCGGCATTGGTGAGCCGGTCGCCGATCACCAGGGCCACGCGACGTTCGGTGTCCGGAGTCTGCGCGAAGGCGATGCCGGTCGTGACGAGCCAGCTCACGACCAGCAAGATCCCGCCGACGTGTCCGCCGAACCGGCGCATTGCGACACTCCTGGCCATGCTGAAGCGGTATGTTAGTGCCGAGCGCGCCATCGGAGCGAGATATAAACGCCGGCGGATCACGCGGCCCACCTCACTCCCGGCCGACATAAACCGACAGCCGCCGCTCCATCATTCGGGTGGCGCCGCCGACCACGCTGGTCATCGCATAGTATATGACCCCGATGGTCAAAAACACCGCGAAGTTCTGGAATGTGGTACTGATCACCATCTGCGCCGACAGGAACAACTCCCGCACCGTCACCAACGATACCAGCGCGGAGTTCTTGGTCAGCGAGACGAACTCGTTGCCGAGCGGCGGCAGCATGCGCAGCAGCGCCTGCGGCAGCACGATCAGCCGCATTGTCTGGTAGCGTGACAGGCCGAGCGCTCGTGCAGCCTCCGACTGCCCTTGGTCGATCGACTGGATTGCGCCGCGGACGATTTCGGTCTGATAGGCACCGGAATAGATCCCCAGCGTGCCGACCGCGGCCAGCATTGCCGGAACCGGAATGCCGAGCTGCGGAATGCCGTAATAGATGAAGAAAAGCTGCACCACGAAGGGTGTGCCGCGGATCACCGACACATAGGCGCCGGCGGCGGCGCGCACCGCCCGATTGTGCGCCAGCCGGCCCAGGCCCCCGGCCAGGCCGCAGACGATGCCGAGCACCAGCGCCATGACCACGACCTCTAGCGTGCGCAGCGCGCCGCCGAGCAGGAAAGGCAGCCATTGGACGACCGTCGCGACCGCGAGCGCGGTCATTCCCCAACGGCCAGCCGAACCGCAATCAGCCGAACCATTTCGTTTCCAGCGACTTCAGCGTGCCGTCGGATTTGAACGCCTCGATCGCGGCGTTCACGGCGGCGAGCAGCGCCGGATCGGACTTGCGGACTGCCAGGCCGTACTGCTCGCCGGTCAGCAGGAACGCGGCCAGCTTCGCGCCGCCATGCGTCTTGATGTAGTATCTGGCTGCCGGATTACCGGTGACGACGACATCCGCCTGCCCGCTCTGCAGCGACTGAAACATCTGGTCGTTGGTCTGCACGATATGCAGCGTGGCACGCGGAAACGTCTGCCGCAGATAATCGACCGACTTGGTTCCCACCTGCACCGCGATCGTCTTGCCGTCCAGGTCCTGCGGCTTGGTGATGCTGTTGTCGTTCGGCTTCATCATGACCGAAAGCCCGCCGGAGAAATAGGGCATCGAGAAATCGATCACCTTCGCTCGCTCCGGCGTTATGTAGATCGCCGAAGCCGCCAGATCGATATGGTCGGCTTGCAGGCCGGGGATCAGTTGCCCGAACGGCACCTGCTGGAAATCGACCTTCGGAATGCCCGCGTGCTTAGCGATCGCCGTCACCAGGTCGATGTCGAATCCCGTCTTTTCGCCGCTCGGTGCGGTCTGCTCGAAGGGTGGGAATGTTGCATCGGTGCCCACGCGCAACGGACTTTTGCCGGCCTTCAGGTCGGACAGCAGGTCGGCGGCTTTCAGGGCAGGCGCCCCAGCCAGCAGGCTGGCGGCGGCCAGCAGCACACCGCGTCGTTGCAAACTCATCCCGTATTCCCCCCTGATTCGCGCGGCGCGGATGCTGCCGCGCGAACCGCGCGCGATCAAGCGCCAGTTGGACCGTTAACGGCCCGGTCATACGGCCGGCATAACCAAGATCCCCCCTGCCCCGGGACCGTTCATGAATTATGTGATCCCCGCGTTCACCGTACCGCCCGGCGCATCCGCGTTGCAGACCGGGCGTCCGGTGCTGTCGGTCGTCATCCCTTGCCACAACGAGCAGGAGGCGCTGATGGAGTTGCATGCGCGCCTGTCGGCGGTGCTGGATACGCTGAGCCAGCCGGCGGAGATCATCTTCGTCAATGACGGCAGCAGCGACGCCACCTTGCCCATCCTGCAATCGCTGCGGGAGCGCGATGCGCGGGTGGGGTTGGTCAATCTGTCGCGCAATTTCGGCAAGGAGATCGCCACCACGGCAGGGCTAGATCACGCGCAGGGACAGGCAGTGGTGGTGATCGACGCCGACCTGCAGGACCCGCCGGAGCTCATACCCGAGCTGGTGAAAGAATGGCGAAACGGGGCCGACGTGGTGCTGGCACGGCGCCGGGCCCGCGCTGGGGAGCCGTGGCTGAAACGCATCAGCGCGGCGGCATTTTACCGCGTCATAGGGCGCGCCGGACAGGCGCCGATCCCGCGCGATGTCGGCGACTTCCGGCTGATGAGCCGGCGCGTGGTGGAGGCGCTGGGTGGGCTCCGCGAACAGCACCGGTTCATGAAAGGCCTGTTCGCGTGGGTGGGCTTTCCCACCAGCGTGGTGATGTACGACCGGGCGCCTCGGCACGCCGGCCGGAGCAAATGGGGATATTGGAAGCTCTGGAACCTGGCGATCGAGGGGATCACCAGCCACACCGTGATGCCGCTGAAGGTCGCCACCTATCTCGGCCTGCTGACGGCGCTGGGAGCGGCACTTTACCTGCTGGAGGTAGTGGTGCGCACCCTGATGTGGGGCAACCCGGTCGCCGGATATCCCAGCCTGATGGCGGTCGTGTTGTTTTTGGGCAGCGCGCAGCTCGTGACGCTCGGGGTGATCGGAGAGTACCTGGGGCGGGTTTTCAATGAAACGAAGGGACGCCCGCTCTATCTGGTCGAGCGGTTCCTGCCGTCGCGTGGGGAGCCGCCTTCAGACGATTTCATGGCGACACGAAACTGATAATATTAGGGCCGTAGTTCGGCCGCCAAATCCAGATGAAACCTGTTACCGCCCGTGGTCGGACGAATATGCCCCGCGCGGATGACATAGTCACCGAACCGCTCCCCGGCCGACCGGTGTTCCGCGTATTCGCGAAACAACGGCACCAGCGACGCGACGATGGCATCGCCATCGACGTCTCGGCGATAGAGCTTGTTCATGCGCGTACCATCGAACGCGCCACCCAGGTATAGGTTGTAAACGCCCGGACTGCGACCAACCAGCCCGATCTCGGCCAGATAAGGACGCGCGCAACCGTTCGGGCAGCCGGTCATGCGGATTGTGATGTCGTCCTCCGCCAACCCCAGCCGCTCCAGTTCATCTTCCAGCCGTGTGACCAGGTCCGGCAGGTAACGCTCGCTTTCCGCCAGCGCCAGACCGCAGGTCGGCAGCGCCACGCAGGCCAGAGCGTTGCGGCGCAGCCCGCGAACCGGCGCGTCCAGCCCGTGTGACCGCAGCAGCGCCTCCACCGCCGCTCTTCGCTCCGGCGGAATGTCGGCCAATACCAAATTCTGGTTCGGCGTGATGATGAAACGACCAACGCCAAGCGTCGCGACCGCGTGCAGGCCGCTCAGCAACCGCCGATCCGGAGCATCCCGCACCCGCCCGTTCTCCACGAACAGAGTGAAATGCCAGGCGCCGTTGTCGCCCTGTACCCACCCGAGCCGATCACGATTGTCGCCAAACGCGAACGCCCGCGCCGGCGCCAGTCCAAACCCGAGCCGCCGTTCCAGTTCCAGGCGGAACGGCTCCAAACCCATGCGCTCGATCGTGTATTTCAGCCGTGCATGCTTGCGATCCGAGCGGTCACCGAAATCCCGCTGCACCGTGACCACCTTCTCCGCCACATCCACCGCCTGCTCCGGCGAGCAGAAGCCGAGCACGTCGCCGGTACGCGGAAACGTATCCGGCTCACCATGCGTCATCCCCATGCCGCCACCGGCCACGACGTTGTAGCCGACGATGCGCCCATTCTGCTCGATCGCAATCAACCCCAGATCATGCGCGAACACGTCCACATCGTTGCTCGGCGGCAGTGCGATCGCGACCTTGAACTTGCGCGGCATGTAGGTGCGGCCGTAGATCGGCTCGTCCTCCTCCTCGCCGCCGGTGACCTTCTCTCCGTCGATCCAAATCTCGTGCCAGGCGCGGCTTTTCGGCAGCAGATGCGCGCCGATAGCAGCCGCCAGTCCAGCCACCTCGGCGTGCGCACGACTCTGCCACGGGTTCACCCGCGCGATGACGTTGCGGTTCACGTCACCGCACGCCGCGATCGTATCCAGCAGCGCATCATTGATGCCGCGGATCGCCTGCCGCAGGTTGCTTTTGATGATCCCGTGGAACTGGATGGTCTGCCGCGTGGTCAGCCGCAGCGTGCCGTTGCCGCGCTCGCGGGCGATCGTCTCCGCCGCCAGCCATTGCGCCGGGGTCAGCACGCCGCCCGGCACCCGCAGCCGGGCCATGAAAATGAACGCCTTTTCCATCTTCTTGCGCCCGCGTTCGGCGCGAAGGTCCCGGTCGTCCTGAAGATAGATGCCGTGGAACTTGGTAAGCTGCTGGTCGTTTTCGGCCAGCGCGCCGGTTTCCACCCGCGTCAGTCCTTCCGAGATGGTTCCGCGCAGGAACCGACTGTTCGCCTTGATGCCCTCGTTGGCCGACGGAGGTCGCTGATCAATAGACATCGCGCAGATACCTTCCTTCCCGCCGCAGCGCATCCAGCGCCGCCGCACCATCGCCGCCGCCCTGCTCCGCCAGGATACGTTGCAGCGTCGCGTGCACGTCCTTTGCCATCGCATTGGCGTCGCCGCACACATAGATCGACGCGCCGTCCTGCACCCACGCGAACAGCTCCCGCTGGGCGTCCCACAGCGCATGCTGTACGTAGCGATTCTCCGGCTGGTCGCGCGAAAACGCCACGTCCAGCCGCGACAACACGCCCCGCTTCAGCAGATCCTGCCATTCGAGCTGGTACAGGAAATCGTGCGTATAGTTGCGATGACCGAACACCAGCCAGTTGCGCCCGCGCGCACCAAGCGCGTCGCGCTCCTGCATGAAGGCACGGAACGGCGCTACGCCGGTGCCTGGGCCGATCATCACGATCGGCCGCTCCGGATCGGCCGGCAAACGGAAATGCGGATTAGGCTTCAGGAACACCCGCAACCCGTCACCAGTCTTGCGCCGCTCGGCCACGTCCACCGAGGCGACGCCGTTGCGTGCCCGCCCGAGCGATTGGTACCTCACCGCCGCAATCAGCAGATGCGCCTCGTCCGGCACCGATTTGCGGCTGGACGCGATCGAGTAGTACCGCGGAGCCAGCGGCCGCAGCAGCGACAGAAGCTGCTCCTCGCTCAGCCGGTGCGGCGCGGCCTCCAACAGATCGATGACCTGCCAGCCCTCCTGCCGCAGCAGCCCAGCGGCATCCGTCAGGCGGACATACTGGTCGAACGCCGGCGCGGTCAGCGTCGTGATGTCGAACTGCTCCGACAGTCTCCGGTGCAACTGCCTGTCACCCGCCAACCCCGCCGCCGCCAGCACCGTCTCCACCAGCGCCGGATCATTCCCCGGCACGAAGCCCAGCGAATCCCCAGGCTCGTACTCAATGCCGGCGCCTTCCAGCGAAAGCTCCACGTGCCACGTATCGGAGCTGGATCGGCTGCCGCTCAATCGGACGTGCTCGGTAATCTCCGCCTCGAACGGTCGCGCTCGGCTGTAGCTGGCGGCTTCGGCCGGTGCGCGGGCGAAATCGACATGGATCACCGCGCCGGCGTCCGGTTCCCCCAATTCGGCGCGCAACACGGTCAGGGCGCCGTCGATCCAGGTGTTGGCCGCCGCCTCATAATCCAGGTCGCACTCGATCCGCTCCGCCACGCGTGTGGCGCCCAGCGCCGCGAACCGCTCGTCGAACAGCCGCCCGGTCTCGCAGAATTTCACATATGCCCGGTCGCCCAGCGCCAGCACGGCATAGCGCAGCCCCTCGAACCGAGGCGCATCATCGGCCATCAGCGCGGCATGGAAATCGATGGCACGCTGCGGCGGATCGCCTTCGCCCCAGGTGCTGGCGATCACCAGCAGGTTCTGCGCGCCGGCCACCTGCGCCGGCGTGACATCGGCCATATCCACCGCCCGGGCAGCAAACCCCAGCTTTCCCGCCGCCTTGCGCGCCAGGTCAGCCAGCGCCTCGGCGTTGCCGGATTCGGTCGCGAACAGGATGGTCAGCGGCGCCCGCCGTGCCGGTGGTGCCGACGCGACCGGCTGCGGCGCGTTCGCAGCCTGAACGCCGGCCAGGAAGCCGCTCAGCCAGCTACGCTGCTCGACGCTTGTCCCAGACATGATGCGGTTGAGTGCGAGTATCTGCTCGCTCGGAAACGGCGCGGTCTCGGGCAACAACGGCAGGCTCGGCATGCTGTTCTCCTTCAGGCGGTGGCGCGGCGAGTTGCGGGCGTGACCACCATGGGTGCGGTGTCCTGCCATGGCCCGATCAGCTCCCGCAGCGCGACGACAGGTCCCACCATGATCAGGGTCGGCGCGTGCGCCGGGATCGTCGCGGCGATCTGCTCGGCGTCCGCCAGCGTGGCCACCACGACGCGCTGCTGCGGCGTGGTTGCATCGGTAATGAACGCGACCGGCTCGACGTCAGGCCGTCCGGCGGCGCGCAGGCGTGCGGCGATCGCACCGATCGTCCGCAACCCCATGTACAGCACCAGCACGTCAGCGCCGCGCGCCAATGCCTGCCAGTCCAGATCCGCGGGCAGGTCGCCGCCGGCATCGTGCCCGGTGACGAACGCCACGCTGCGGGCCAGCCCCCGATGGGTGATCGGAATGCCCGCCGCCGCGGTGCCGCCGATACCGGCGCTGATACCGGGCACAATGCGGAAGCGCACGCCCGCGGCGGCGAGCGCCAGGGCCTCTTCGCCGCCACGGCCGAACACCAGCGGATCGCCACCCTTCAGCCGCACCACGCGCCACCCCTCGCGAGCCAGCCGGATCAGTCGTTCGTTGATACGAAGCTGCGGCGTGCGCTTTCCGCCGGCGCGCTTGCCCACCGGCTCCAGCCGCGCCCGCTCCGCCATCGCCAATATGTCCGGCGATACCAACGCGTCGTGCAGCACGACGTCTGCCTCGGCCAGGGCGTGTGCCGCATGCAGCGTCAGCAATCCGGGATCGCCGGGACCGGCACCGACCAGGCACACTGTTCCCCGCTCGAACCCCGGTGCCGTCAGCCGCGGCGTCATCCCAACCATCCGTTCGCTTGCAGCAATGCATCCGTCAGGGCGACGACATCGTCTCCGTCCTGTCGCCAGCGCGCACGGCACGCGCGCAGCAACCGAACGCGCTCTGTCCACTCAGGCCCATATTGCGCCGCCAGCCGAGCCCTGATGCGGGCGGCAAGCCCGGGGCTTGCACCTCCCGTCGAGACTGTCAGCAGCAAGTCACCACGCCGCACTTCGGCGACACTGTGGAAGTCACACAGGGCGGGCCGGTCTTCGACATTCACCAGCACCCGTGCCATGCGTGCCCGCGTGGCCAGCGCGGCGGCCTCATCGTCGGGCAGGCCGACGATCCAGATCGCGCGCAATTCAGCCAGATCAGCGGGGCCGGGCAGGAAACGGCGCAACGACCCGGCGGCCGCGCGCTCATGGTCCTGATCGTGCTGGTCCGAAAACAGCAGCAATTCGCGCGCGCCGGCAGTCTGCAAGGACTGGAATCTGCGCCGGGCGGCCGGGCCTCGGCCAGCAACGGCCAACGGAAGCACGGCAGAATCGAGAGCGACAGCAATCATCGTGGGATCCGCTGCAATGCATCTGACTTCAACAGCAGAGAATGATTTTTCTCAGAAGTGCAAGATCACGGCTCGAAAAAGAATTACTTTCTTAGATCCCCTGAAATCCGGGAATGAACTCGCTTACCGCACCCGAAAGCGGGCCATAACATCCTGCGTCGCAGAAGCAGGTGCGCGGCCGCCGGCTGATGGAGCCTGGGCAGCGCGCCCCATACATCCATCGCCGGCGGGCTGGGCCGGCTAGGCTAGCTTTTCTGCACCCCCCAGAACAGGATGTTGGCGCATTTGACAAACCCGCTCAGGTTGCTGCGGAACGCGGTCGGCTGGAAAATCTGTCCCAGCGGCATGAACGGTACCGTTTCAAACGCATGGAGTTGCATCTGCTCGCAGACCTTTTTCTGCGCTGCCAGATCGGCCGCGTTGAACCAGTCCACCCGCAACTCCTCCATCTTCGGGTCGGTCGGCCAGCCGAACCAGCCCGTCTTGCGGCCATTGCCACGCAGCGGATAGGAGCTGCCCGGATTGGACACCGCCAGCCCGCCCCACAACGTGCAGAAGCTGTTCCAGCCGCCCTGGTCCGGCGGGTCCTGCTTGGCGCGCCGGCTGACCAGCGTCGCCCAGTCCATCGCCTGATAATCGACGTTCAGCCCGAGCTCCTGGAACAGGCTGCGCGTGACCTGCGCCTCCTGCTGCAGGGCCGCCTGATCGGTCGGCGACATCAGCACGATCTTTTCGCCCTTGTAGCCGGACTCCTTCACCAGTTGCCGTGCCTTGGCGATATCGCGCGGGCCCGACAGCGCCTGCAAACCGGCCGTGCTCGCCATCGGCGAGCCCAGCGTGAAGAACCCGGCCGGATAGCGGCCGAGGTCCATCTGCTCACCCACCATCGACTGCACATATTCCTTCTGGTCCACCGCGGGCAGCAGCGCCTGCAGCAGCTTCGGATTGTCGAATGGCGGATACAGATGGTTGAACGCCAGCACCCCCAGCCACCCGAGCGGATCGAAGGTGGCGACCTGCACGCCGGGCGATTTTTTCAGCATCGGCAGCAGGTCGATCAGCGGCAATTCGACCCAGTCCACCTCGCCCGTCTGCAACGCCGCGGCCGCAGTCGCCGGATCCTTCTGCACGACCCATTCAACGCGATCGACATGCACCACCTTGCCGCCGGAGAAATATTGTGGCGGCTCCTGGCGCGGCACATAGCCATCGAACTTCGCCCAGGCGGCACTCGAACCCGGCACCCATTCGTCGCGCAGGAAGCGGAACGGGCCGGAGCCCACATATTCCTTGATCTGCTCGGAAGCCGGCGTTTTCGCCATTCGCTCCGGCATCATGAAGCAGTTCTCCGCCCCCAGTGCATACAGCATCTGGTGAAACGGCTGTTTCAGACGGATCTGCAGCCGCTTGTCGTCCAGCGGCTTCACCTCGTTGGTCAGCGATGCCAGGTACTGGCCGAACGGGTCCTTCACCCACCAGCGCGTCAGCGAGGTGGTGCAGTCGATCGCCCGCACCGGCTCGTTGTCGTGGAACTTCAAGCCGTCGCGCAGCGTGAAGGTCCAGGTCAGCTCGTCGGAGGAGACCTCATGGCCGGCGCACATCTGCGGGCGCGACGTCAGTGAATCGTCGATCCCGAACAGCGTGTCGAAGATCATGTAGCCGTTGTTGATGGCGACCGTCGCCGTGGTCCAGATCGGGTCGGGATTGGCCAGGTCGGCCTGCGGCACGAAGCGCAGCACGTTCGCCTTGCCCTGGCCGATTGCCGGACTGGCCAGGCCGGCGGTGGTGGCCAGAGCCGCGGTCGCCCCGGCGCCCTTCAGCACATCCCGGCGTCGCATGTGAACCTCCGTGATTGGTTATTCCGACGAGTGTGGCGCGACAGCGGCCTGGCCCTCAAGCCCGGCCGGTTTGGCGGACGACGGCATCGCCTCGACATGCGGGATCAGACGGTCCGCCAGCGTCTCCAGCAAACGCAGCGTCACCGCCGGATGCTGG
>DATDIC010000288.1:0-5437 GCA_036521275.1 Acetobacteraceae bacterium | reverse complement strand
GTCGTGCATGTTCGTGCCGTGGCAGTAGAAAGACGTGGGTGCGCGGGCCAAGCCCGCGCATGACGGTTGGGCCGCGCGAGCGAATGGCCCCGCATGACGGATGGGCCCGCATGACGAATGGGGCCGCATGACGAATGGGGCCGCATGACGAATGGGCCCGCATGATGGATGGGCCCGCACGACGAACGGGGTGGAAGGGGAGACGGGATGATGAACACGACGAGGCGGCGGGTGATGAGCGGGGCGGCGATCGGGGCGGCGGGGGTGGCGATGCCGTTCCTGCACGTGCGGCCGGCGCGCGCGGACAAGGGCGAGCTGGTGGTGGTGAGCTGGGGCGGCGATTACGACGATGCGTTGCGCGCGCTGGTGGTGCCGGCGTTCGAGAAGACCACCGGCTACCAGGTGAAGTTCGATGCGCCGCCGGAGGTGGCCAAGATCAAGGCCATGGAGCAGAGCGGCAACGTAAGCTGGGACGTCATCATGACCGACATCCCGGCGGTGTTGACGCTGACCCAGGCCAGCCTGCTGGAGCCGATCGATTACGACCGCATCGATCAGGCCAAGCGCGACCATATCCCGAAAGAGCTGCAGCGGCAGTATGCCGTTGGGCAGCGGATCTATTCGTTCAACATCGTGTATAACACCCAGCAGTTGCCGAAGGCGCACCATCCGCGCAATTGGGCCGATGTGTGGGACGCCAAGACGTATCCGGGCGGCCGCACGTTCAACTTCCAGGGCGGCATCGAGCCGCAACTTGAAATGGCGCTGCTGGCCGACGGGGTGCCGGTGGACAAGCTGTATCCGCTGGACGTGGAGCGGGCGTGGAAGATGTTCGACAAGCTGCGTCCGCTGGTCAGCAAATGGTACACGTCGCATGCGCAGGCGATCCAGCTTATCGGGGCGGGAGAAGCCTCGGTGGGCTGCACGATCGGGCCGCGCGGCATCACCGCCAAGCACAACGGCGCGCCGATCGACGTGGAGTACAACCAGGGCAAGCTGGCGTCCGACAATTGGTGCCTGGTGAAAGGGGTGCGCAACAAGCAGGTGGCGATGGAGTTCATCAACAGCGCGCTGGACCCGAAGGCGCAGGCGCAGATCGCGCAGCGTGTGCCGTATGGTCCCAGCAATGGCGACGCGTTCCAGTTCCTGTCGCCGCAGGAGGCGGCGGATCTCAATACGTCGCCGGAAAATATCAAGGAGCAGTTCTGGCAGAATGTGACGTGGTGGAGCACGCCCGGACCGGACGGAAAGACGCCGCGGGAGGCGCAGGCGGAGCGGTTCGCCCACTGGATGCTGAACGGCTGACGGCCGGCGTGCGAACACGATACTGGCGGCCGCACGAGGGGGCGCTCGTGCTGCCGGCGCTGGTCTTCTACCTGGCGTTCTACGTGGTCCCGCTGGCGCAGATTTTCGACTGGAGCCTGTTCGCGCCGCATCTGACGGGGAAGTTCTATGTGCAGCTATTCGACGACCTGGCCTATGTGAAGGCGCTGCGCAACACGATCGATATCAGCCTGCTGACCACCATCATCGCGCTGCTGCTGGGCTATCCGCTGGCGTATCTGATGGTGTCCAGTTCCGCCCGGGCGAGCCGGATATTGATGCTGCTGGTGCTGATCCCGTTCTGGACCAGCATCCTGGTGCGCAGCTTCGCGTGGATCGTGATCCTGGGGAATAATGGGGTGGTGAACCGGGTGCTGATGGCGTCCGGGCTGGTGGGTCGTCCGGTGGCGCTGCTGTTCAACATGACCGGCGTGCAGATCGGCATGGTGCACGTGCTGCTGCCGTTCATGGTGCTGCCGCTGTACAGCGCGATGCGCGGGATCGACCGCAACGTGCTGCAGGTGGCGCGCAGCCTGGGGGCTTCGCCGGTACGGGCGTTTGCCGGCGTGTTCCTGCCGCTGAGCCTGCCCGGCGTCGGGGCCGGGTGTGTGCTGGTGTTCCTGCTGTCGGTCGGCTTCTACATCACCCCGGCGATGCTCGGCGGACCCGGCCAGATCACCCTGGCGACGATGATCGACCTGATGGTGAACACGCTGCTGAACTGGGGCTTCGCGGCGACACTGGGGGTGGTGCTGCTGCTGACGGTGGGCATCATCTTCGCGCTGTTCAGCACATTGATGGGGACCAGCCGCATGATGCGGCCGGGCGGCGCATGAGCCTGTCGCGGATCGCACTGTGGGGCTTCTGCGGATTGTTGCTGGTGTTCCTGATCGCGCCGATCCTGGTGGTGATCGTGACCTCGTTCGACGCCAGCCCGTACATGGCGTTTCCGCCGACCCGGCTGTCCTTGCGGTGGTACGCGAATTTCTTCAGCTCCGCGCATTGGATCGAGCCGGCGCTGCTGAGCCTGCGTGTCGGGCTGGCGACGATGGCGAGCGCGACCGTGCTGGGCACGCTGGCGGCGATCGGCATCGCGCGCGGGCGGTTCCCCGGCCGGCAGGCGCTGGAATTGTTCCTGATATCCCCGATGGTGGTGCCGATCGTGGTGATGGCGCTGGGCTTCTATTTCCTGTTCACCGGCTATCACCTGATCGGCACGACGCCGGCAATCTGGCTCGGCCACGTGGTGATCGCCACGCCGATCGTGGTGGTGCTGGTGCGGGCGGGGTTGCGATCGGTGGATCCGACATTCGACCTGGCGGCGCGCAGCCTGGGGGCGAATTACTGGCGCACGCTGTGGCACGTGACGCTGCCCTCGATCCGCCCGGCAATCCTGTCGGCCGCTGCGTTCGCGTTTCTTATCTCGTTCGACGAGGTGGTGATCGCGACATTCCTGGGCGGCCCGGACGCGACCACCTTGCCGAAGCGGATGTGGGAGACGATCCGGTTCGAGATCGACCCGACGCTGACCGCGATATCCGCGCTGCTGACGGTGGCGGCGACGGTGGTGCTGGTGACGATCGAAATCAGCCGCGGACCGGCTGCACCCGGACGAGAGTGACGCTCAGGCCGCGGCGGAGATCGGCTCCGGCGTGACGAGGCGGCAGGCGCCGGCACTGTTCAGCAAGGCGTGCAGCAGCCGGTTGTTGAGCGTGTGGCCGGAGCGGTGGGCGAGGAAACGGCCGCGGATGGGTGCGCCGGCAAGGGCGAGGTCGCCGACCGCGTCCAGCAGCTTGTGGCGGGCGAACTCATCGGGCATGCGCAGGCCGCCGGGGTTCAGTATGCGGTCGTGATCGACCACCACGGCGTTGTCGAGACTGCCGCCTTGTCCCAGGCCGGCGGCGCGAAGCTGCGCGACTTCCTCGGCCAGCGCGAAGGTGCGGGCGCGGCTGAGCTGGTGGCGGAAGCTTTGCGGCGTGAGCCGGAGCATGGCGGATTGGCGGCCGATGGCGGCGGCCGGGAAGTCGATGGAAAGTTCCATCTGGAACCCGTCCCGTGCCGGCCGCAGCTCCACCCAGGATTCGCCCTGGGTGACGCGCACGCGGCGCAACACCTCGATCAGCGGGCGCGGGGCGTCCTGCTCCTGGATGCCGGCGCAATCGATCAGGAACACGAAGGGAGAGGCGGAGCCATCGAGGATGGGCAGCTCGGGCGCGTCGAGTTCGACCAGTGCGTTGTCGATGCCGGTACCGGCGAATGCCGCCATCAAATGTTCGATGGTGCCGACGCGGGCGCTGGGGTCGGTGGGATGGATCAGGGCGGTGGACAGGCGCGCCTCGGCCACATGATCGAAGCGGGCCGGGATGTCGCGCCCGAGATCGACGCGGCGGAACACGATTCCGTGGCCGGCGGGAGCGGGACGGAGTGTCAGGTTCACGCGGCGCCCGCCGTGCAGGCCGACGCCGACGCAGCGGATGCAGGTCTTCAGTGTCTGCTGACGGGTGCAGACGGGCAGGGGAGCGTTGATCGGCAGTCCATCCATCCGGCGCAACTCCCAAGTTGCCCAAACCGTGATCGCTGAAAGAGTGCGGGCCACCCGAAGCTACGGACGGCCCGCAGGATTCGCGAGTCACTCTTTATTGCCGGATATTACTGCACAAGTGCTTGATCATGCGGCATTTGTTGCTGATCGTAACCGGCGCGGGCGGGCTGAAGCGGGGCGTGCTGGGCCGGGATGTTGCGGTGCAGTCGGAGTTCGGCATGCGGTGAGCGCGCGTTCATCGCTTGAACCAGTTCGTCGGCTTCTTCGCCGGGCAGAAAGATGAAGTTGTTGATGTAGGCGCCGTAGCACAGCAGGCGTTCTTCACTTTGCATGCTGAGCGGATCGAACTGCGATAGCGGCTGCACGAGGCCGTGGTGGAGAAAATAACATTGGTAATCTTGGCGCCCCAGGAACGTTGTTATGCGGGACAGGGCGCCGGGGGCATGACGTTCTTCGATCTCGATCAGCATGCGCGGGCGATTGAGGGCGATGGTGGCCTGGGCGCCTTGCAGGACGGCTTCTTCATGTCCCTCCACATCGATTTTGATGAAGCCTACATCGCCGTGGTAGATGTCATCGAGCGGGGCGGTTTCCACGACGATGTCGCGGATTCTCGCGTGCCGCATCGACGGGGTGATCGAGAGGCTGGACAGGGCCGTTATCAGCTTCCCACCGACCTCTGGAATGTGAAGCACGGCTCTTCCGGTTGAAGCGGACAAGGCGAGGCATCGGACGTCGATCGCGTGTCCGAATTTCCGGATCAGTTCGTCGGCGAGGTGAGGCACAGGTTCGAAGGTCAGCACTTCTCTGGCGTATTTTCGGAGAAAGATGCTGAAGCAACCTTCATTGCCGCCGACGTCCAGGGCATCGCGGTCGGCTTGGCACAAGAAGCTGAGCAGGTGGATTTCTTGCTCCCCACAGGTTAGCAGGTATTTTTCCTCTAGCCAGCGCATCAAGTGAGAAGGTACCACGGGAATTAGCACATCGTGCAAAGTCCGCAGGCTGGAGTGCAGGCTCATTGTTTGTTTACTCCCAGTAGGTTACTGAGCGTATGCTTGGAGATGTTCTTTTGATAATCTCCAATGTTGCTCAGACGACTGGTAACGTTAGTTGAGCACTACATTTCGGTCAAAGCAGCCTTATTCGGCTGTGAGTGCTGCGTTATTGGGGATGGAGGTGAGATTTCAGGCGGAGGCAGGGAGGCTCGGCATCTCGGGGGCGATAGCAGCCGGTCGAAAGGCTGACGGTCATTGCTCAGCCGCGCGCAGGTGGGGTCATCCACGCCGAGGTTGCGGTTGCGCGGGCTGCCGGTGGATTCCCGCTTTCGCGGGAATGACGGGGAGGGGCGCGGGAATGACGGGGAGGGGCGCGGGAATGACGGGGAGGGGCGCGGGAATGACGGGGAATGGAAGTGAGGATGAGGGGGGATGGGGATGATGGGGGATGGGGATGCGATTGGTTTGAAACGGTTTTGTTTTCGTTGCGTGCGAGATCAAAATGTCGATGACCGGGACAAGCCCGGCCATGACGGGTGGGGTGCTCGGCGGCGGTGCCGCGTCGCGCGGTCTTGAT
>DATDIC010000287.1:0-10534 GCA_036521275.1 Acetobacteraceae bacterium | reverse complement strand
CCGACATAAAAGGGAGACGTTCCGTAAAATGACACGACGCATATCGCGCCGTCGCGCGCTGAAGCTTGCAACCGCAGCCTCCGCATTGCCGCTCGTGCACATCCGTACTGCCGGTGCGGCTGGAAAGCTCACCTGCGCGTTCTGGGATCACTGGGTCCCCGCCGGCAATGACGCGATGCGCAAAATCGTCGCCGCCTGGGCGGACCAGAACAAAGTCGATGTGCAGCTCGATTTCCTCACCGCCATCGGCAACAAGATCGACCTGACGATGGGCGCCGAGGCAGTCGCCAAGACCGGCCACGACATCTTCGCGTTCGACATCTGGACCGTGCATCAGTGGTCGGACGAGCTGACCCCGGTGGATGCCGTGATGTCGTCGCTGATCGACAAATACGGGCCGGTCGCCAAGGCGAACGAGTATCTGGCGAAGATCAATGGGCATTGGATGGCGGTGCCAACCGGCTCCGGCAGTGCTCCGCTGACGCCATGCGCCCGGATCAGCATGTTCAAGCAATATGCCGGCATCGACGTGCAGACATGGTACCCCGCGCACGAAGTCTCTCCGCCCGAAGCGGAGGACTGGACCTACGCCACCCAGTTGAAAGCGGCCGAGGCCTGCGCGAAGGCCGGTCATGCGTTCGGCTTCGGCTGTGGAACGACAACCGATTCCGTGCAGACCTGGGGTGCCATGTTCGGCGCGTTCGGCGCCGACCTGGTAGACGCCAAGGGAAACGTCACCGTCGATTCCGACAACGTCCGCCAGGTGCTGGAATACGCAAAGAAGATGCTGCCGTTCCTGCCGCCCGATACCGTCAGCTACGACGATGCGTCGAACAACCGGGCGCTGATCTCCGGGAAGGCGGCAATGATCTACAATCCGCCGTCAGCCTGGGCAGTCGCCAAGCGCGACGCGCCACAGGTGGCCGAGGATTGCTGGACCTTCCCCAACCCCAAGGGCACGAACGGCCGGCTGGTCCCCATGCGCCCGTATTTCTGGGGCATCTGGACCTTCGCCAAGAACCAGAGCGCGGCCAAGGATCTGTTGCATTATCTAATGGAGCGCCCCCAGGTCGAAGCGCTCGACAATGCCACGGTCGGCTACGACATCCCGCCATTCCTGTCGATGTCGGATTTCCCGATCTGGTCGGAGGTGGAGCCGCCGAAAGGGACCGTGTTCAACTACCCGATACGACCCTGGCATCAGGCGGAGTACTACATCACCGGCTCGTCCGCCCCACCTGATATCGCGGTGCAGATGTGGAACCGCGGCACCATCCCGACGATGGTGGCGAAGCTCTATTCCGGCAACTCGATCGACCAGACCATCGCCTGGGCGAAGCAGGAGCTGGAAGGGTTCGTTCGCTGAATCCACCGACTGATGCCGGCGCCCCCCTCCAGCCTGGCTGAAGAGGCGACGCCGGCATGCCGAATGTGGCCAGGGCCGCTGGGATCATTCCCGACCCCCCGTGATTCCCCACCTCCCCGTCATTCCCGACGCCTCCCCGTCATTCCCGCGCAAGCGGGAATCCACCCAAATCCTCGGAATTTCGGGGGCTCTCGCCGTCATGCCCACCCTCGCGGGCATGACGGATCAAGACCGGTAGCGATCAGTCCCGCCGGCTTGCCCGGTCGGCGTGTTCAGCCCCGAACGCCGGGTCAAACACGCGCGGTATGTCGTACCGGGTGATCCCCAGATCTGCCAGGTCGCGATCAGACAGCCGCGCCAGCTCGTTCATGACCCGATGCCGCTCCGCCAGCTTCGTGACCAGGCGCATCGGCGCTGCCATGACCTGAGACAGCCAGCTCTCACGCCGCCGCCTCGGCTGCATCGGCTCGTAGTCGGCATCATCCCAGGTGCTGTGATAAGAGAGCATCTCAGGCAGTTTGAAGGAAAACTCGTTCTTGTTGATTGCGGTCATGGGTTTAACTCCCCCAAGCCCAGGCTATCGGGTCCGGCGCGTCGTCGTCGTGGCGGGGCGCCCCCGAGCCTTTTCGCAGTGCAACATAAGCTTGATTTTCCGTCATATGAGTGCCGAGTTCCAGGACCTGTCATGCGTCAAACGCGGGCAACGGCTGATCGCTATGCACCAACCCGATACCAGCAATACCGGAATATTCCTGTGATCACACCCGCCGACCGGCTCTCCGCCCTCCGCGCGCAGCTCGCCCGACGCGATCTGCACGGTTTCATCGTGCCCCGCGCCGACGAGCATCTCGGCGAATACGTCCCGAAATCCGCCGAACGCCTCGCCTGGCTCACCGGCTTCACCGGCAGCGCCGGCCTCGCGGCCATCCTGCCCGACCGCGCAGCGGTGTTCACCGATGGCCGCTACGTGCTGCAACTCGCGGCCCAGACCGACGCGGCCTCGTGGGAGCGACGGCACATCACCGAAGAACCCGCGCCCGCCTGGCTGGCCGCCCACGCACCATCCGGCGCGAAGATCGGCTACGACCCGATGCTGATCAGCGAGGAATCGCTCGCCCGCTACACGGAGGCCGGCCTCGACGTGCAGCCGGTCGCCGACAATCCCATCGACGCGATCTGGACCGACCGGCCGCCGCCGCCGCGCGCGCCGGCTGTTCCGCAGACCCTGGAACGAGCCGGCCGCAGCGCCGCCGACAAGCGCGCCGACATCGCCGCCCTGCTGCGCCAGGCGAAGCAGGATGCGGCGGTGATCACCGATCCCGCCTCCATCGCCTGGCTGCTCAATATCCGCGGCGGCGACGTCCCGTTCACCCCGTTCGCGCTCGGCTTCGCGCTCATCGGCTCCGACGGGCGCACGCAGCTTTTCATCGACCCGGCCAAGCTGGGCGCCGAGACCCGTGCCTGGCTCGGGAATGAAGTCGCGCTCGCCGACCGCGCCGCCCTCCCGGCGGAGCTGGCCCACCTTGCCGGCAAGCGCGTCCGCGTCGATGCGTCCGGATCCCCGGCCTGGTTTGCCCAGAGCCTCCGGCAGGCTGGCGCCCATGTGGTGGCCGGCGCCGATCCCTGCCTGCTGCCGAAGGCCTGCAAGAACAGTGTCGAGCAGCAGGGCGCCCGTGACGCCCACCTGCGCGACGCGGTCGCGGTCTGCCGTTTTCTGCACTGGCTGGCCGGCGCGGCGCCAACCGGCGCCGAAACCGAGCTGTCCGCCGCCGCCCACCTGCTCTCGCTCCGCCAGAACATGCCGGACTTCCGCGGCGAAAGCTTCCCCGCAATCTCCGGCGCCGGAGAGCACGGCGCCATCATCCATTACCGTGTCACCCCCGAGAGCAACCGCGCCCTCAATCCCAACGAGGTCTACCTGATCGATTCCGGCGTGCAGTACCTCGACGGCACCACGGATATCACCCGCACCATCTGGACCGGCCCGGATGCGGCGCCCAGGCAGCTCCGCGAACGCGCTACGCGTGTGCTGAAGGGCCATATCGCCATCGCCACGCTGATCTTCCCGCCCGGCACCGGCGGCGTGCACCTGGACGCGTTCGCCCGCCGCGCGCTCTGGCAGGTCGGGCTGGATTACGACCACGGCACCGGCCACGGCGTCGGCAGCTATCTGTCGGTCCACGAAGGGCCGGTCAACCTCTCTCGCCTGGCCCGGCCCATCCCCATCGCCGCCGGCATGATCCTGTCCAACGAGCCCGGCTTCTACCTGCCCGGCCATTACGGCATCCGGTTGGAAAACCTCCTCCTGGTCCAGCCGGCTGACATCGCCGGTACCACCAAGCCCTTCCTATGCTTCGAGACGCTTACCCTGGCGCCCTTCGACCGCCATCTGCTCGAGCCCGCCCTGCTCGACGACGCCGAACGCAACTGGCTCAACGCCTATCACGCCCGCGTCGCGCATGAGGTCGGTCCGGCGCTGCCGACCGACACGCGCGATTGGCTGGAAGCCGCCTGCGCCCCTATCGGCGCGACTTGAAGCCCCGCTCCGCCCGTCGCACATGCCGCTGATGCCGGACCCGTTCGTCACGCCCGAAGAGCCGACCGCGGCAGACGCCATCGCCGCGATCAGCGAGGAGCTGGCGGTGTTCGACGACTGGATGGAGCGCTACCAGTACATCATCGAGCTTGGCCGCAAGCTGCCGCCCTTTCCGCCCGCCTGGATGGACGACGCGCACCGCGTGCCGGGCTGCCAGAGCAAGGTCTGGATGGAAGCGGTGCGGCGCGATGGAAGCCTGTATTTTGCCGGCGTCTCCGACGCGGCGATCGTCTCCGGCCTGATCGCCCTGTTGCTACGGGTCTATTCCGGCCGATCCCCCATCGAGATTGCCGGCACCGACCCTATCTTCCTGCGGCAGCTCGGCCTGCTGGAGGCGCTATCGACCAACCGCGGCAACGGCATCGCGGCGATGGCACGCAAGGTGCGCGAGGTCGCCGCCTTGCAGCAGGCGGCCTGACCCGCCAACCCGCACGCGATCAAAGCCCGGCGGCAAGCTTGGCGACCGCCGCCGACACCGCCGCAATCTCGTCCACAACCGTCGCCGCCGAGCCGACCGCCTTGATCATCGAATCGATCTGGATCTTCTGCCGGTCGAGCGTCTGCGTGACCTGACTGACCTCGCCGATCGCGGTTTTCAGATCATCTATCGTATCCATTGTAAGCATTCCGGTAAGGCTTTCCTCCAGTGCGTTGGCATCGAGACAGCGAGACTCGATGCGCGTCGCCAGACCGCTGTTTCCTTTATTGGCGGCGGCGACAAGCGCGAGCTTGAGTGTCTCTATATATCCCTGCACCGCCTCGATCGCACTGTTGATATCGTCTGTCGACATCGTCTTATCCGCCCCAGCACATTGTGTCTGCTGTCTAAATGTAGTCACGTTTGCAGCGTGACTGTTGTCTCCCACCCAGCCTCATCTGACCAGCGGCTCGTAGGTGCGCACTGCGTCCTGGGCTGCCTGCACCGCCTTCTGGATATCAGCGTACGACACGGTCGGCCCGCTCATGGCCAGTTTGCCGTTGGCAGCCACCAGCGCATCGAGCGCCTTGTCCGCATCGTCCGGCGTCAGCGGCACGGCCGCCTTGTTCAGTATCCTCTGCAACTCCTCCCTGTCGGCTATCGAATGCTGCGTGGAATTCCATTCGCTCACGACGGCCAATGTTGTTACAAACGATGCATTCGCCGGAATGGTCTTGGTCCAAAAGAGGTTGATCGACTTCAATCCGCCGACGATGTCCCGCAGCGGCGCCTGCACATTGCGCGCCGCAGTCTGCACATCCTTGGCAGCCAGGAACGTGATCACCGCGTTCCCGACATCTTTCACCGCCTGCCCGACAGCATTCAGCCGGGTTCCTGCCGGCAACCCTTGTCCGCCAAGCGGCCGCAACAGGCTGGTATCGAGATTTGCCGCCGACTTGGCCAGGCTGTCGGCGTTCGCGTCGAACGTCGATGCCGCCGCATCACCGGCCAGGGATTGCAGTGCCTCTCCGTATGCGCGCAACGCATTCAGCAGCCCGGTGATCGCCTGCCGTACCGGGGCGGAGATCGCGCGTCCGGCGGCTGCGCTGCCGCCCTTTGGACGTACGTTGCCGTTCGCGTCCGTCTCCAGGTACCGGCTGGTCAGCAGATATGTCGAAACGGCATCGGAGTGTTTCTGCTCCACCGCGTCGAACAGCGCGTTCTCGGCGCTCGCCGCGGTGATCGTTGCCTGTCCGAGCTGGCTGGCCGCCGGCGCCACCTGGCTGGCGCAAGCAGACGCGCAGACGGTAAGGAGCACGGATCCAACCCGGGCGAGACGCCGTCCGCGTGACATGTCCCCCACCGTCGAGAGCGGTTTTCATCCGGGCGGCAGCCTGGACGTTCAGGCCGCATAGCGGAATGGTACCCGTCCGGTCATGTCGCCGCAACCTGCGGTATTTGACAGCCCCGCCGGATCGGTCAGTCCTGCGGGACCACATGGCTCAGGGACCCTTACCCATGGATATCAGCAAGATCGCCACCGGCCGCGCGCCGCCGCAGGACCTCAACGTGGTGATCGAAATCCCCGAAGGCTCCGCCGTGAAATACGAGATGGACAAAGCGTCCGGTGCCCTTTTCGTGGACCGCTTCCTGTTCACCGCCACCTTCTATCCCGCAGCCTATGGTTTCATCCCCAACACGCTGGCCGCCGACGGCGACCCCATCGATGCGCTGGTGCTGACCCCCGCCGCCCTGATCCCCGGCGCGGTGGTGCGCGCCCGCCCCATCGGCATGCTGCTGATGGAAGACGAGAAAGGGTCGGACGAGAAGATCCTCTGCGTTCCCCACGACCGCGTCCATCCGCAATACAGCCATATCGAAACCATCGACGACCTGCCGCGCATCACCCGCGCGGCGATCGAGCATTTCTTCCGCACCTACAAGGACCTGGAAGAGGAGAAATGGGCCAAGGTGATCGGCTGGGCCGGCAAGCCCGAAGCGGAACGCTGCATCATGACGGCGATGGATAGTTTCAGCCGCCATCCCTGACGCGCAACGGCCGCATCCCCGTCATTCCCGCGAAAGCGGGAATCCACGCGGTCTCGCAGCCTGCCCCGCCTGCCACATCGCCACGTACCACCGAGTGCACCGCGATCGTTCTGCGGTCCTCGCACGAGACGTGCGCGACCGTCAGCCCTCCCGCCCCGGCGGCGGACGATACCACGAAGGTTTGCGCTTCTCCCGGAACGCGGCGGTACCCTCGTGCCCCTCCGCGGAGTAACGCTGCGTCCAGCTCTCATGCGCCAGCAGGCCCATCTGCCGTTCGTCCAGCAGCAACCCGTTGGCACCCAGGAACGACCGCTTGGTCACCGCGATCGCCCCCGGCGCCCCCAGGAGAATCGCATCCACCACCGCCGCCAGTTTCGCCTCCATGCTGTCCGCCGGAACGATCTCATGCACCAGCCCGATGCGAAGCGCCTCCGCCGCGTCGAACCGCTCGCCGGTCAGGGCGTATCGCCGCGTGTGCCGCAGCCCCATGGCGTGCACCATGTGCGTGGAAATCGGCGTCGGCGCCACGCCCACCCGCACCTCGGTCAACCCGAAGATCGCGTCTGGCGTCGCGAACGCCACATCCACGCAGCACACCAGCCCGCACCCGCCGCCGAAGCAGGCGCCGTGCACCAGCGCGATGGTCGGCTTGGGGAACTCGTTCAACATCTGCATGGCCCGCGTCGTCGCCATGGAGGCCGCGTAGTTCTGTTCCGGCGGATAAGCCGTGGCACGGCCAAGCCAGTTGATGTCCGCGCCGGCCTGGAAATGCTTGCCGGCCCCGCGCAGAACAAGGCACCGGACCGCCGGATCCGGCGCCAGCTTCTCCAGCCCGGCGATCAGCTCATGCAGCAGCTCTTCGTTATAGGCGTTCCCAACCTCCGGGCGGTTGAGGGTTGCCGTGGCGACGCCGTGTGGATCGGTTTCAAGCAGAACCAGGGACATGGAAGCGGGACTTTCGTGACACCCTAACCCGCCCGTCGCGCGGGCAGGACAGGGCTCAATACCGATACAGATCGTGCTTGAACGGACCCTGCGCCGGCACCCCGATGTAATCGGACTGCTTCGGCGTCAGTTTCGTCAGCGTGGCGCCCACCTTCGCCAGATGCAGCGCGGCGACCTTCTCATCGAGCTGCTTGGGAAGTGTGTACAGTTTCCTCTCATACTTCCCGCGCGGCGCCGTGAACAGCTCGATCTGCGCCAGTACTTGGTTGGAAAACGAAGCACTCATCACGAAGCTCGGGTGTCCGGTGGCGTTGCCCAAATTCACCAACCGCCCCTCCGACAGCACGATCAGCCGCTTGCCGTCCGGAAACACCACCTCGTCCACCTGCGGCTTCACGTTCTCCCACCGATAGTTGCGCAGCGCCTCGATCTGGATTTCCGAATCGAAATGCCCGATGTTGCACACGATCGCCCGGTGCTTCATCGCCCGCATGTGATCCAGCGTGATCACATCCACATTGCCGGTCGCGGTCACAAAGATGTCGCCGGCCGGCGCAGCATCGTCCATCGTGACGACCTGGTATCCCTCCATCGCCGCCTGCAACGCGCAGATCGGATCGACCTCGGTCACCATCACGCGGCAGCCGGCATTGCGCAGCGACGCAGCGGAGCCCTTGCCCACGTCGCCGAACCCGTTCACCACCGCGATCTTGCCCGCCATCATCACGTCGGTGCCGCGGCGGATGCCATCGACCAGCGATTCGCGGCAGCCATACAGATTGTCGAATTTTGACTTGGTCACGCTGTCGTTCACGTTGATCGCCGGTACCAGCAACGTGCCGTCGCGCGCCATGTCGCGCAGCCGGTGCACGCCGGTGGTGGTCTCCTCGGAAAGGCCGCGCACGTCGGCCATCAGTTCCGGGTATTTGTCGTGCATCAACTTGGTCAGGTCGCCGCCGTCATCCAGGATCAGGTTCGGCGTCCAGCCGCCCGGCCCGCGCACCGTCTGCTCGATGCACCACCAGAACTCCTCCTCGCTTTCGCCCTTCCAGGCGAACACCGGGATACCCACGGCGGCGATCGCGGCAGCAGCATGGTCCTGGGTCGAGAAGATGTTGCAGGAGGACCAGCGGACCGAGGCACCCAGCGCCATCAGCGTCTCGATCAGCACCGCCGTCTGCACCGTCATATGCAGGCATCCGGCGATGCGCGCGTGTTTCAGCGGCTTCGACGGGCCGTATTCGGCGCGGATCGCCATCAGGCCGGGCATCTCGTCCTCGGCCATGGAGATTTCCTTGCGGCCCCAATCGGCCTGGGAAATGTCTTTCACCTTATAGTCCTGCATCGCGGCCATCACGGGCTCCTCGGGTCAGCCCGACGCTATATAAAGATATCTCTATGTGTGCAATACGTTTGCTCGGAAAGATGCGCTGGCCGCGCCCTCGGCCGCCCTCCCGCCCCGGTTACGGTGCCGTGGACGCGGTCCGCCGCACCGCCGCCTGGCCGATATTCGCGGCGGTCAGATACATCGTCACATCGCCGAACCAGTGGGTTTCGAACTGCAAGCGCACGGGCAGTGGCGGCGATCCCTCGATCGAGGCGAACCACGCCGACCCATGCAGCGGGCGCCGCGCCGCCGCGCCCCGATCCTCTTTCAGGAAACCCGCCAGCATCTGCCCGACGAAGTCGCAGCGCAGAGCGGTGCCCGACACCAGCGACCTGTGGCTCGCACTGAGCGTCTCCATGCCGATGGTGCGCGAATCGATCTGGCTCAGCCGCCGTCCATCATAAATGCGCGCAGAGGTGTTGCAGGTCCCGTCCGTGCCGACATGCCGGGCGAGCTGTGCCATCGCACTCAGCGTATCCTCGGTGCCGACCCGCAGCTCGGGCGGAACCGGATCCCGCTCCTCCGTCATCTTCGGTATCAGCGACACGATGACCGGGTGCTCCTGCCGGTAAACGATATCCACGCGATGCGACCGGCCACCCCACACGCCGGACCCGTCGAACTGGCTCGGCGCCGCGCGCTCGCCATCCCACACGCCGCTGACGGAATCGGCCTGCTCACCGGGATAGAGGAAATGGGCCAGCCCGGTTGTGCGATAGCTCATCCGCACCTCGTAGCCCGCCGGATCGAGCGACATGGTTACATCCAGCGTCAGAATGGCCAGCCCGTGCGCAAACGCCTCATAGTGCAGCCCCACCGACGTGACCGGCGGCGCGGCGGTCGCGGTGCAGGGCAGAATCGCCAGAACCGACAGCAGGATACGTCGCATGCACCGTCACGTTGCATGTCATTGCAGGCAGTGGCAAGCCACGTCGGACGTTGCACGAGAGACGGTGATGGATTTCTCGATCCCAACCGAGCTGCGGGAGTTACAAGATCGTACTCGCGCCTTCATTCGCGACACGATCATCCCGCTCGAAGCCGACCCGCGGCAGACCCGCCACGGACCATCCGACTCGTTCCGCCGCGAACTGAACGCCCTGGCGGACCGCGCCGGACTGCTCGCCCCGCACGTCGCACCAGATCTCGGCGGCCTGGGACTGAGCCACGCCGGCAGGGCCATCGTATTCGAAGAAGCGGGCTATTCCCTGCTCGGGCCGCTGGCGATGAACATTGCCGCGCCCGATGAGGGCAACATGCATCTGCTGGAGGCGGTGGCCACGCCGGGGCAGAAGGAACGCTGGCTGCGCCCCCTGGCGCGCGGCCAGATCCGTTCCTGCTTCTGCATGACGGAACCTTCACCCGGTGCCGGCTCAGATCCCTCAGCCCTGAACACGCGCGCCGTGCAGGACGGCAATCACTGGGTGATCAACGGCGAGAAATGGTTCATCACCGGCGCCGACGGAGCCGGGTTCGCCATCATCATGGCGGCCGGCGACGACGGCCGGGCCACGATGTTCCTCGCCGACATGGCCACGCCGGGGATCGAGATCGTGCGCACGATGGACAGCCTCGACCAGGGCTTCCCCGGCGGCCACTGCGTGGTGCGGCTGCATGACCTGCGCGTGCCGGCAACCGACATCCTGGGTGAGCCCGGCAAAGGCTTCCGCTACGCCCAGCTACGGCTGGCGCCCGCCCGGCTGACCCACTGCATGCGCTGGCTCGGCACGGCACGGCGCGCCCACGAAATCGCCTCCGGCTACGCGCGCAAGC
>DATDIC010000286.1:0-7139 GCA_036521275.1 Acetobacteraceae bacterium | reverse complement strand
ATCCCCGACGCCCGGCACGAGCCGCGTGATGCATCCGGTCGTTTCAGCGTGATCACGTTCCTGCTGCTGGTGACTTCGGTGGCGAGCGTCGCGCTGGTGTCGTGGTGGATGTTCCCGCGCGCCACCGCGGACCGGCACATCGCCACCACGGTCGCCGACTTCCCGGCGCCGCAGCTTCAGCCGGACCCGCGGCGCGACTGGCAGAGCTTCCACACCGCCGAGATGCAGCACCTGACGACATATGGCTGGATCGATAAGGCGCACGGCATCGCGCATATCCCGATCGCGCAGGCGATGCAGGACATCGCCAGCCAAGGCATACCAGGCTGGCCGGCCGCGCCCGCAACGCCGAAGCCATAGGCCGGGACGCGTCGTGAACTTCCAGCTCGCGGTCGCTTCGAACTTCGCCCCCGCTGTCGATCACATCCTGATCTGTCTGCTCGTCATCAGCGGCGGCATGCTGCTGCTGGTGTTCTGGCTGATGTGGAGCTTCATGATCCGCTACCGCGTCGGCAGCCCGGTCGATCGCGGTGCCATCGCCCAGCGCACCTGGCGCTTCGAAATCGCCTGGACCGCCGCCACCTTCGTCGTCTTCATCGGCCTATTCTACTGGGGTGCCGGCGTGTACCTGGACGAGTACCAGCCGCCGCCCGGCACCATGAAAATCTCCGTGGTCGGCAAGCGATGGATGTGGAAGATCGAGCAGCCCGGCGGCCAGCGGGAGATCAACACCCTGCACATCCCGGTCGGCCAGAAGATCCAGCTCGTCCTTACCTCCGAAGACGTGATCCACGATTTCGCCATCCCGGCCTTCCGTGTGCGCCACGACGTTCTTCCAGGCCGCTACGAAACCTTCTGGTTTACCGCCGACGTACCAGGCACCTATGATTTCTTCTGCACCCAGCTCTGCGGCGCGGAACATTCGCACATGCGCGGCCAGGTCGTCGTGATGAAGCCGGCCGATTATCAGCGCTGGCTGGAGCAGGACGGCGCCTCGCAAACCCTGGTCGCCGCCGGGCAGTCGCTGTTCATCCAGCTCGGTTGCAGCGGCTGCCACAATGGCGGCGGCACGGTACGCGCACCGTCGCTGGATGGCGTCTACGGCGGTCCGGTGCCGCTGTCGGACGGCACCACGGTAATTGCCGACGAAGCCTATCTGCGCGATTCCATCCTGTTCCCGAAAAAGCAGATCGTCGCCAGCTATCAGCCGGTGATGCCCTCTTTCAACGGCGTCATCAGCGACGCCGATCTGGAAAAGCTGGTGGCCTACATCAAGTCGCTCGGCGCGGAGTCCCCCCCATGAGCACCACGGCAAGCAGCACGGCAAGCAGCACCGCGATCGAGCGGCGGCAGATCAGCTCCAGCTATCTGGGCGAGGATTTCCGCCTGCTGAGCTGGCTCACCACCACCGACCACAAGCGCATCGCCGTGCTTTACCTGGTCAGCATCACGCTGTTCTTCTTCGTGGGTGGAACCGCCGCCGCGTTCATGCGCTGGAACCTGATCTCGCCCGATGGAATGCTGCGATCGGACGAGACCTACAACCGCCTGTTCACCATGCACGGCGTCATCATGGTTTGGTTCTTCCTGGTGCCGTCGATCCCGGTCACACTGGGGAATTTCTGCATCCCGCTGATGATCGGCGCACGCGACCTGGCCTTCCCCAGGATCAACTTGCTGAGCTGGTACCTGTTCGTCACAGCCGGCATGGTCGTGCTGTACGCGCTGTTCGTCGGCGGCGTGGATGTCGGCTGGACCTTCTATCCGCCGCTATCCACCAACTACAGCAACGGCTACGTGCTGCTGGCGGCAATCGCGATCTTCGTCGCCGGATTTTCCTCGATCGCCACCGGCCTCAACTTCATCGTCACCATCCACACCTTGCGCGCGCCCGGCATGACCTGGACCCGGCTGCCGGTGTTCGTGTGGTCGCACTACGCCACCAGCCTGCTCTATGTGCTGGCGACCCCAGTGCTCGCCATGACCATGGTGCTGCTGTTCTTCGAGCGGCTGTTCCGCACCGGCGTGTTCGATGCCCGCAACGGCGGCGACCTGCTGCTGTTCCAGCACATGTTCTGGTTCTACTCGCACCCGGCGGTCTACATCATGATCCTGCCCGGCATGGGCGTGGTGAGCGAGATCATCCCCTGCTTCTCCCACAAGAAACTGTTCGGCTACGACTTCGTGGTGTGGTGCAGCATGGCGATCGCGGTGATCGCCTTCTTCGTCTGGGGCCACCACATGTTCGTCTCCGGCCAGTCGCTCTACGCCAGCGTGGTGTTCTCGCTGATGTCCTACGCCGTCGCGGTACCCTCGGCGATCAAGGTGTTCAACTGGATCGGCACCATGCACAAGGGGTTCATCCGGTTCGACGCGCCGATGCTGTACGCGATCGGCTTCATCGGCCTGTTCACCTCCGGCGGGCTCACCGGCCTATGGCTGGCCTGCCTCGCGGCCGACGTGCATCTCAGTCAGACCTACTTCGTGGTGGCGCATTTCCACTACGTCATGGTCGGCGGCATGGTATCGGCGTTCTTCGGCGGGCTGCATTTCTGGTGGCCCAAGATCACCGGCCGGCTCTACCCGGAAATGTGGGGCCGCGCGGCGGCGCTGATCATCTTCATCGGCTTCAACATGACCTTCGCGCCGCAATACATCCTCGGCTACACCGGAATGCCGCGCCGCTACGCCAGCTACCCGCCGCAATACCAGGTGCTGAACGTGATGTCCTCTGCCGGCGCCTCCGTGCTGGCGCTCGGCTACCTGCTGCCGCTGTTCTACCTGCCCTGGTCGCTGTTCCGCGGCCCTCGGTCAGTCGCCAATCCGTGGGATGCGACCGGGCTGGAATGGCAGACCAGCTCGCCGCCGCCGACCGTGAACTTCTACGCCACGCCGATCGTCACCTGGGACCCCTACGACTACAAGGAGCCGGAGCGGCAGGAGCAACTGGACTATCATGGCTGACTCCCCGCCGCCCACCGGATCGGTACTCACCGTCCCGCCGGAGTTTCAGTACGGCAGCATCTTCCGCCAGGGAGAGGCGGCGATCACCGGAATGTGGCTGTTCCTGGCTCAGGAATGCCTGTTCTTCGGCGGCCTGTTCCTGAGCTGGATCTATTGTCGCTACTGGAACATCGCCGGCTTTGATGCGGGCAGCGCGGACGCGCAGGTATGGATCGGCAGCATCAATACCGGGATTCTGGTCACCAGCAGCTTCGTCTATGCCATGGCGCTGGCGTGCATCCAGGGCGGCCGGGTCCGCTTCATGACCATCCTGCTCGGCGTGGTTGCCGCGCTCGGCATCGCCTTCCTCTGCCTCAAAGGTTACGAATGGCACCTCGACTTCGCTGACCACACCTGGGTGCTGGATCCCGACTTCAAGGTGAAGGGCGCGCTGGAAGGCGGCGCCAAGCTGTTCTGGAGCTTCTACTGGATCAGCACCGTCCTGCATGCCGCGCACATGACGGTGGGCATCGGCCTCGTTGCCTACGTCATCATGTGCGCGCGGCAGGGACGCTTCTCCGCCACCTACCACACCCCGGTGGAGGTCGTGGGCATTTACTGGAGCTTCGTCGATGTAGTCTGGCTTATTCTGTGGCCGCTGATCTACCTCATCGGCAGGGCGTCATGATCTTTCGCATCATCCTTCTCGCCGTCACCTGGGTGGTGCTGATGGCGCTGGCCGGCGGCGAATTCCTGATCAGCGGCATTCATATGGCGCTCCCCGATCGGCCGCTGGTGCTGCTGCCGGCGGGGCTGATGGTGCTGATCGTCGTTCTGGTGTTCATGCGCCTGCCCCGCGCGCCGCTCATCGCCCGTGGGTTTGCCCTGGTCGCGATATTCTGGCTGATCCTGCTGCTGGGCCTCGGCAGCATGGATGCGCTCACGCGCAACTTCTGGTGGGTTCAGGGCTACGGCGGCCGCTAATACCAGCACCAACGAAACCCGTCATCCCCGCAACCCCCCGTCATCCGCACGACACCCGTCATCCCCGCCCCCCCCGTCATTCCCGCGAAAGCGGGAATCCACCCCCACCGCCCCACCACGATCGGCACACACCCGCGCAAGCGCCGTTTCCGCATACTGGCGATCTATCTCTATCCCGATCCCCCTGTATCCCAACCGCTGAGCCGCAACCAGCGTCGTCCCCGCGCCCAGGAACGGATCGAGCACCGTGCCCCCACCGCGACCATGCAACCGCAGGCACCGCATCGGCAGCTCCACCGGATACCCCGCCGGATGATGGAACTTCTGCGCCTTCGACTTCACCGTTTCATACGGAATGAACCACACATTCCCGGCGCAGCGCCGGTCCCGCTTGTGACCCCACCGGGCGATATTCGACTTGTCCTTGAACGGCACCCCGACAGCCAGCCGATCAACCGCCACCTTGCCCGACTTCGTGAAATGAAAAATCGATTCGTGATTCTGGTTCAGATAGCGCGGACTGGAGATCGGCTTGAAGTGTCCGACCGTATCCTCCCCGATGCTGAGCGACTTCACCCAGACGATCAGATTCTGCAGCACGAAGCTGTCCCGGAACGCCGCCGCGACATCCTGCGCCAGCCACGGGTCCGCGTTCGTGCTGCCGACATTCAGGAAGAAGGAACCATCGTCGCCAAGAACGCGGCCCAGCTCACCCCCGACCTGCGCCAGCCACGCAAGATACTCCGTGCGCTGCCGCCGGTCATCATAGCTCCGGTACGCCACCCCGATATTATAGGGCGGCGACGTCACGATCGCGTCGCAAACCCCCGCCGGAAACGATCGCAGCACATCCAGGCAGTCGCCCAGGATCACCTCCTGAGCGCCAGCCGTCCATCGTGGCGGCGTCCCCTCGATTTGCTCCGTCCGACGAAGGTCGTCGAAAGGCATGCCGCACAACTCCCCTGCAACGCGACTCGCCGGCACCCCTGATCATACCTGCTCGCGGCGAATCAACGTACAGCCGAAGAACGCCGCTTACCCTCGCGCCATTCCCTCAACGCAGCCCGATGTGCCGCACCAGCACGACAACCACCGCGGCGAACGGCAAAAACCCCACCAGCTCCACCCGATGCAGCACCGCAATCCCGGCGATGGCCCCGCCCGACCCATACGCCACCAGCACCCCGATCTGCCGCCACGTGCTGCCGGGCAGCTTCCCCGTATCGCCCCGCAGCCGCGGCAGCACGCCATTGATGATGCTCAGCAGCGTGGTGGTAAACACCGTCGTCGTCACGCCCGGTATATTGAAATGCCGCACCGTCGATCCCTGCATCCCCATCCCGACCGACGACAGCAGGATCAGCACATGGGCCGGCGCCGACGCGCTCCGATCGGCAACCGCCACCCAGAGCACGCCGAACGCCGCCAGCAGCCCCGCCTCGACGACAAAGGCGGCAGCCAACCGCTTATCCGTCGCATCCCTGCCCAATATCAGCACCACCACCGCCGCTCCCAGCGCAAAGCCGGCAAACGCGGTCAGCGCACGCAACGCCGCTCCCCCCTGAAGCTGGCCGACCGCCAGCCCGAGCAGCGCCGCATTGCCCGTCATCGCCGAGGTGAACACGTGCCCGAGTTGCAGGAAGCTCAGCCCGTCCATCACCCCGGACGCCGCCGACAGCAGCACCAGGCTGACCGTGCGCAGCCTGAACGTCCCCACCGCCATCAGGACATAACCGCCCGACGGCGCAGGTTGCATCCGCAATCAAGATGCCAGGTGCAACCCATCACGCGCTCCAGTGTCCTGCCGCCTGCGTTCGTCGCACTTGCGACGAACGCAGGGGATAAGCAGGCCACTGAAAACAACGGGCTCGTATCCCGATTCCACCCGCGCTTCGGTGCGGTGAGCTTCCAAATCGTAACACTAACGCATCCGCCCATGCCGCGGCACGCTGGTCAGCGCAATGCCAGCCAGCACCAGCCCGGCTCCCGCAGCAAAGCCGATCCCCAGCGTGCTGCCGAATATCGCCGCCGACGCACAGATACCGATCAGCGGCTGCACATATTGCGATGACGCCGCGATACGCACCGGCAGCGCGCGCAACGCGTGCAGCCAGATCCAGATCCCCACCACCGTCACCAGCAGGCTGACATAGGCCAGCACGCCAATCGCCATCGGCGTCCACCGCACCACGCCTTCATCCAACTGCCAAACCGCCAGCGGCGACAGCAGCACCGCACCGAAGATCGTGCTCCACGCCGACACTGCCATCACGCCATGCGCCCGTGCCAGCTCCACACCGAACACATAGTATCCGGCGATACAAACAGACGACAGCAGCAGCAACACGTCGCCCGTCGCGGTCGCCCCATATGGATCGCCAGTACCACTCGCCAGCGTGCACAGCGCAACCCCGGCCAGCGCCACCGCCAGCCCCCCGATATGCTGCGACCGCACCGGCTGGCCCAGCCGCACCACGGCCAGCAGCACCGTGAAAATCGGAATCGTCGCCGTGATGATCGTCGCCACCACCGCCGAGCTGCGCTGGATGCCGGCAATCTGCAACACCTGCCCGGCGCCCAGCCCAAGCACCGCCAGCGCCGCCATCCGCGCCAGCCCGCGCCGAGACGGCAACGGCTGGCCCACCAGGAACAGCGCAAAGAACGGCGCCGCACAGGCATAGCGCAACGACACGAACGCCAGCGGCGGCACGTCGCGCAGCCCCAGCTTCATCACCGGGACCGACACGCCCCAGATCACCAGCAGCAGCCCCAGCGCGAGCAGCGGCCGCCACGGACTCGGCGCGGCGTCCGCAAGCACCGCTCCGCCCGGCATCGTCAGGCCCGCCGTCGTGCCCGCGGCTTCTCGCTACGCTCCAGCATCGGCGCCAGGAACCGCCCGGTATAGCTGTGCGGGTTCGCCACTATGGCCTCCGGCGTCCCCTCCGCCACGATCCGCCCGCCGCCATCCCCGCCCTCCGGCCCCAGATCCAGAATCCAGTCGGCGGTCTTGATCACCTCAAGATTGTGCTCGATCACCACCACGGTGTTGCCCTGATCCACCAGAGCGTGCAGCACCTCAAGCAGCTTGCGCACGTCCTCGAAATGCAGCCCGGTGGTAGGCTCGTCCAGAATATACAGCGTGCGGCCGGTGGCGCGCCGGGCGAGTTCCTTGGACAGCTTGATGCGCTGCGCCTCACCGCCCGACAGCGTGG
>DATDIC010000285.1:0-5319 GCA_036521275.1 Acetobacteraceae bacterium | reverse complement strand
CGGGAGGTTGCCGCGATGCCGGACTGCGTGTTCGCCCCGTCCATCGGTTCCCCGATCAGCGCATTGCCGGCGACGTCCCGCGCGGCGCAACGTCCGGCGCCCGATCTGGTGGCGCTGGAGCGGGTTCTGGCGGAGGCCCGGCAGCAGCGTGCGGGGCATGTTGCCGGCCTGCTGAGAGGTGGGGGGCGGAGGGCGGTTGCGAGCGGAGCACCCCGCCGTGGTGCCTTGCGCACGGCGCTGTGGTGCTGCGGGTTGTGGCGTTGTTCGCGGGATATGACGCGGCGCTGGGAAATTGGGGCTTACAGAGGCCGTTCGGGGCGGACCTGATCATTTTGGTGGCGGCGACGATTTCCAGCATCGCCGGATTCGCGTTTTCGCTGGTGGTGGGCGGGATCACCGGCGGGTGGCCGGCTTTCCTGGTGCATTCGTAACCATCGTGAAGGCATGGGACAAGCTGCGGCAGCGCGGGGTGTCTCAGCCGTTCGTCGGGCTGGCGAACTGGCCGGGCAAGGAGCAGGCGGAGCTCGGCAAGTGTTCGTGCAATGCACAGACGAGCCGTGGTTCGGGCATGACTCGACCTTCCCATATGCCCGTGTCATGATCCTGAAGCAGGCACCGGAGGCAGCCGACGTCCCGGACCGCGCGAAGGTGGCCGATGCAATCCGCAAAATTCGACAACAAGGGCCGCCGCGTGGACGAACGGCAGAATAGCTGGCCGGTAACGGTTTTCCTGGAAACCATGGCGGTTGCCAAGCCGATCCTGGGGGCGTGATTGCATGTCGGAAACACCGGTCCACGAGCTTTACGCCGTGCGCTACGCGCATAATGCCCTGGCGCGCCGCTCCGGCAATTTTCTCGGCGGCGATCCGCACGACGCGCCGATGCCGCTTGATTACTTCGTGTGGGCGATCAAGGGGCCGCAGCGGACATTCATCCTGGACACCGGCTTCGATGCCGCAATGGGAGCGAAACGCGGCAGGGAATTCCTGCGGTCACCTTCCATCGGGCTGAAGGCAATCGGAGTGGAGCCGGACCAGGTCGAGGATGTGCTGATCTCTCATATGCACTACGATCACTGCGGCAACTACGACCTGTTTCCTCGCGCACGTTACCATCTGCAAGACACGGAGATGGCGTTCTGCACCGGCCGTTGCATGTGCCATGCCGGGCTGCGCATCGCGTTCGAGGAGGACGACGTCATCGCCATGCTACGCAAGCTGTTTGCCGGGCGCGTGCAATTCCACGACGGCGTGGAGGAGATTGCGCCCGGCCTTTCCGTCCATCATGTCGGCGGCCACAGCAAGGGATTGCAGGTGGTGCGCGTCTGGACCCGGCGCGGCTGGATGGTGCTGGCCGCCGACGCCAGCCACTTCTATGCCAACATGGAACAGGGCCGGGCCTTCCCCATCATCCACAACCTGGAAGATACTCTGGAGGGCTATGCGACACTTCGGCGGCTGGCGAGCCGGCCGGAGAACGTCATCCCCGGCCACGACCCGCTGGTGCTGGCGCGCTACCCCGCCGCGGCGAAGGGCCTGGAAGGCGTGGTCGTGCGGCTGGACGCTGATCCCAGCGGCGGCTGACTGCGACGCCTGGCTTCTTGTATCAGATGTAATGTTCCGTCAGCGGCGCGAACCCGTTGAACCGCTGGCTGGCATAGGTGGTCACATAGGCGCCGGTTGCCAGCAGTTCCACGCGGTCGCCGCAGGCCAGTTCGAGCGGCAGCCGGTAGTTGGCCCGCTCGTACATGATGTCCGCGCCGTCGCAGGTTGGGCCGGCAATCGCCACCGGCCCCATCGGGCCGCCGTCATGCGGGGTGACGATCCGGTACCGGATCGACTCTCCTTCGGTCTCCGCCAGGCCGCCGAAGCGCCCGATGTCCAGATACACCCAGCGCACCGCATCATCGCCGCGCCGGCTCACCAGCACGACCTCGGCGCTCACGACCCCTGCATCGCCGACGATGAACCGTCCTGGTTCGATCACCATCTCGGGCAATGCATTGCCGAAATGCTGCGTCATCGCGCCCATGATCGCCTGGCCGAACGCGTCGATCTCCGGCACGTCGTCGCGATAACGCGTGGGAAACCCGCCGCCCAGGTTCATCATGCGCAGGTTCACGCCGGCTTCGGTCAGGTCGGTGAACAGCATGGCCACGCGGCTGATCGCCAGCTCGTACGCTTCGGTCCGGGTCTGCTGGCTGCCGACGTGGAACGACAACCCGTACGGGTCCAGCCCCATCTCTTCGGCCTGCAGCATCAGGGACCGGGCGTGCTCCACCGTGGTGCCGAACTTGCGCGACAGCGGCCAGTCGGCGCCGTCATTCTCCACCCGGATGCGGCAATAGACCCGTGCGCCGGGCGCGTGGCGCGCCAGCTTGGCAAGCTCCTCAGCCGAATCGAAGGCGAACAGCGACACGCCGGCGGCATGCGCGCGGCGGATCGCCGGGGCTTTCTTGATGGTGTTCCCGAAGCTGATCGATGCCGCGGAGGCGCCGGCTGCCAAGCACGCCTCCACCTCCTCGATCGAGGCAGCGTCGAACGAACTGTCCAGCCTAGCGAGCCGCTCCAGCACGGGCGCCGCCGGGTTGGCCTTCACCGCGTAGTAGATTTTCGCCAGCGGCAGGACGTGCCGCAGCGCGCGGAAATTCTCTTCCACGCGGTCGACGTCGAACACCAAGCATGGCGTAGCAGGCTGTTGCGCAGCCAGGAATCCGGCGATTTTCGTGCTCATCGCACCGGGCCTCCCTCGACTGGACGCCCGCCTGTAACAGACGACGGGCGCAGTTGACGAAACGGTCGAACGAACCAGCGACCTAAGCGAGTTGCCAGAACGCTTGACGTCGTTGCGTAACCACTGAGGGCCAGAGGCACGTGCGTTGCTGCGTAGGGGCGGCACATAGGGGTCCCACCCCCGCGGCGCAAGAAAAAATCCGCGATCGGTAGAAAAAACTTGCGGGCTCCTGCCCGGTTGACGCCCGGTGTCACAAAGTGTGGCTTCCTTCGATCGGGCGGCCACTCGCGTATCGCGACGCGTCATGACAGGACGAAAGGGCATCAGCAGAGTGGATTTCGGGCCCGAGCACCCGCACGGATTAGCAAACCAGGCCGGAGCCGGGGGGCATCGCCGCTCCTGGCACGAGTGGCGCCGGATCCTGACCACCACCGTGCAGGCGCTTATTTCCGATCGCGGTTCGATCGCGGCAGCCGGCTCCGCATTCTACGCCACGCTGGCGCTGTTCCCGGCGATTACCACGCTGCTCTCGATCTATGGCCTGGTTTTCAACCTGGCGAATGTCGAGCCGCAACTTCGTTATCTGAGCGGATTGCTGCCGCCGCCCGCTTTCGCGCTGATCGCCGGCCGCGTCCACGACCTCGTCACGCAAACCCCCAATCAGCTTGGCCTGCATTTGGTGATCGGTTCGCTTGTCACGTTCTGGAGCGCAGCGACCGGCACCAAATCCGTCCTCGCCGCGCTCAATGTGGCTTACAATGTGGAGGAGCAGCGCAGCTTCCTGCGCTTCCAAGCGGTGGCGCTCAGCATGACTCTCGCGGCCATGCTGATCGCCGTCCTCGGCATCGCGGTGCTGGTCTTCGTGCCCGTCGTGATCGACTTCATCGGGCTGGAGGCGCACGCCAGCGCCCTGATCCACGTGATCGGCCTGGCGATGCTGGTCTGTTTCGTCGCCTTGTCGATTTCCATGCTCTACCTGGTCGGCCCATCGCGCACCCGCAAAAGCGGCCAGCGGATTGTGCCGGGAACTGTCGTCGCCACCATCCTGTGGCTGACCGCCTCGGCCTTGCTGACCTTCTACGTCTCCCACCTGTCCACGTTCGGCTCCACCTATGGCCCGATCGCGGCGGTGGTCGGTGTAATGCTCTGGTTTTGGCTGACCATCTACGCTGTCTTGCTTGGCGCCGAGCTGAATGCCCAGCTCGAACCGCAGGAGGTGGCGCCTGACGCTGTGGCGCCTGACCCCGGGGCGCCGGGTCGTGATCCGCCGGGTCGTGATCCGCTAAAAGTTCCCTAATTGTTCTTGACGGCTTGCGAGCCAGGCGGCAAAAATCGCCGGAACGGAAGAGGAACTCTGACTCATGCGGGCAGAGACTGCGCCAGAACGGCAGGGCATCGATGCGACCGAGCTTGCGGCGCTCGACCGTGCCGGCCAGCCGGACGGGCCTCCGGTTGAAGCCATGCCGAGTATGGCCCGCCGTGGGCGGGGCGCCACCACCAATCCGCCGGTGCGGTTTGATCCGCGGGCTGCCAGCCCATTCGATGATGGATGGGACACGCTCAGCACCGAATATGGTGAGTTGCCGCCGTTACCGACCACGTTGATCCGTGATTCGACGCGGTCGGCGATTGCCTGGAACAGTTCCCCCGATATCGGCTTCGATCGTGCGGTCAACCCGTACCGCGGGTGCGAGCATGGCTGCATCTATTGCTATGCGCGCCCGAGCCACGCCTGGCTTGGCTACTCCCCCGGCCTCGATTTCGAGACCAAGCTGCTGTTCAAGCCGGAGGTTGCGGAGCTGCTGGAAAAAGAGCTGCGCAAGCCCGGCTACGTGCCGCGTTCGCTCGCGCTTGGGTCGAATACGGATCCCTACCAGCCGGTCGAGCGCACGCTGAAGCTTACCCGCGCGGTGCTGGGTGTGCTGGATCGGTTCAACCATCCTGTCAGCATCGTCACCAAGTCCGCCGGCGTGCTGCGCGACCTCGATATACTCACCTCGATGGCGGCCCGTAAGCTGGCTCGTGTCTATGTTTCGGTCACCACGCTGGATGCCGCCCTGGCCCGCTGCATGGAGCCGCGCGCCGCAACCCCCGCCCGGCGATTGCATGCCATCGCCGAGCTGTCGCGCGCGGGTGTCCCCGCCGGGGTCATGGTCGCGCCCATGATCCCGGGCCTGAACGACGCGGAGATGGAGCGCATCATGGAATCCGCCGCGCGTTCCGGTGCCCGTCACGCCGGCTACGTGCTGCTGCGCCTGCCGCATGAGTTGCGCCAGATGTTCGAGGACTGGCTGCAGACCCACTTCCCCGACCGCGCGCGGCACGTGCTGAACCTGATCCGCGAAACCCGCTCGGGTGCGCTATCCGATCCACGCTTTCACCACCGCATGGCCGGCCACGGCGTTTATGCGGACCTTCTGCTCCGCCGGTTTGCCCGCGCCGCGCGTCAGTGGGGGCTCGACGAAGCACGCGAAGGTCTCGACTGCACGCGGTTTGGGGTTCCTGGTGTGGCGGCCGGCAGCGCCGAACAGCAGCTCACTTTGTTTTAGACCGCGATAGATCGGGACAGCGCCGCCGGAAAGGCAT
>DATDIC010000284.1:0-6507 GCA_036521275.1 Acetobacteraceae bacterium | reverse complement strand
GAGCTTCAGCAGCAGATCATGCGCCAGCCAATCCTCCACATCCGCGGCCTGAGCCGCGGCAAGCCGGGTGCGGCCGCCGTCCAGGGCACGGGTCTCGCTCGCCGCGAACCCGTCGCGCCAGCCGGCCGGCCGCCGGCGGAGTACATCGATCCGATCGAAATGACCGCGCCCGCGCATCACCCGGCCGCCCAGCCACCACGGGCGCATCGCCTTGCGGTAACGGCCATACCCGCCGAACAATTCGTCGCCGCCTTCCCCGCACAGGACCACCTTCACGTCTTCCCGCGCCCGCCGCGCCAGGAACCAGGTGGGGATGATGGCGTAATCGGCGGCGGGGTCATCCATGCAGGCGACGATCTCGGGCAAATGGCGCCACACCATGGCCTCGGTGATCTCCACCGGTTCGTGCTGGGCGCCGGCGGCCTTCGCCACCACGGCGGCATGGGCGCGTTCGTCGCCAGCACCATCCGTGTCCCACCCGGCAGTGTAGGCAAGCACCGGCTGGTTGTTGAGACGCGACATCAGCGCCAGCAGAGCGGAACTGTCGACGCCGCCCGACAGAAACATGCCGTAAGGGACGTCGCTGCGCTGGTGCAACAACACCGATTCCTCCAGCGCGCGGTCGAGCCGCTCCAGTGCGGCATCCTCGTCAATATCCTCCGGACCGCCTTCGGGCAGCGCCGGAACACGGCGTCGATCGATGATGTGGCCGTCGGCACAAACCAGGGTTTCCCCGGGCAGGACGCGGGTGATCCCCTGGAAGATGGTATCGGCCCCCGTGGTGAACTGCAGTTGCAACAACTCGTCCCTGGCACCAGGACGCAGGCTGCGGGGGACCAGGCCGGCTTCCAGGATGGCCTGCGGCTCGGAGGCAAAAGCCAGCCCATGCGCCGTCTGTGCGGTGTACAGCGGCTTGATGCCGAACGCGTCGCGGGTCAGCGTGACGGTGCGCTCGGCCCGCTCGTGAATGGCGATGGCGAACATGCCGCGCAACTGGGTCGCGTAGTCGGCGCCGTGCTGTCGCCACAGATGCAGGGCCGGCTCGCAGTCGCTGTGGGTGGCGAAATGGATGTCCGGCAGCTCGGCGCGCAACTCCCTGTAATTGTAGATTTCTCCATTGGCGACCAGGGTCGCCGGGCCGGCGAACAGCGGCTGGTCGCCGGTCTGCAGATCGATGATGGCAAGCCGGTTGTGCACCAGCGCCACGCGGCCGATGACGACATGGCCGCTGCCATCCGGGCCCCGATGGGCCAGCGCGCGCAGCAGGCGGGACAGCACGGCGGGATCAGGCGGCGGAGCCGTCGAGGACAGGACCAGGCCGGCGATGCCGCACATTCAGGGCTTCTCCACTGTGGCGAGAAACCGGCGCCATTGCTGGAGCACCGGCGCTTCGGCGAAGCGGGCTTGGTAGCTGGCTCGGCCGCTCCGGGCCAGGGCGTCAGCGCGGGCGGGGTCCTGGACGAGCGCATTGATCGCGTCGGCGAGCGCTTCGGGGCCTTCCAGCGGGACCAGAATCCCATCGCTGTCGGCGGTGATCAGCTCCCGTGGGCCGTCGGCGGCGGCGGCAATGACCGGGCGAGCGGCGGACCAAGCCTCGATGATCACGTTGCCGAGCGGCTCGTGACGGGACGGGCAGACCAGCAGATCGGCGGCGGCGAGCAGCGCGGCGGTGTCGGTGCGCCAGCCGGGGAGATGGAGCCGATCGAGCACATCTCGGGAGCGGGCGAGGGCGGTCAGGCTGGCGTGCTCCGGACCCTCGCCGGCAATCAGCACATGAGCCCGCGGGATATGCGGGAGCGCACGAATGAGCAGGTCGAAGCCCTTGTTCCGGTGCAGCCGGCCGAGGGCCAGGATGAGAGGGACGTGTTCGGGAATCTGCAGCGACGCTCGGCTGACGGGCGGAGCACCGAGCAGATCCGGAGCGAAATTGGGCAGATGGTGAACGCGGGCAGCGGGCCAGCCATGGCTGGTGATGTAGGCGGCGATTTGTCGGGTGTTGGCGATCAGGTGGTCGCAGTGGCGATAATGGCGCAGGTCGTAATAGCCGCCGAGACGCCCGGCGAGAACCCAAGGGCCGGACGGCGTGAAGCGGGCGGCGCGGCTCATCCAGGCGATCGCGATACTGGGGTCGAAGCGGGTAAGGACGCTCCTTATCCGTGGTCTTGTCAGCAGGTCGAGGGGCGAGCCGAAACGGAATTGCGCTGGTTCGAGGCCGGCCGATTGGAGACGGCCGGCCCGATCGGGATTGCCGCGTATGATCGGAAGAACCGCGTCGCCGGACTGGGCGAGGGCGATGGTGAGACGTTCGAAGAAGAGCTCGGCACCGCCCGTAGGCGCGCCGGCCATGATCTGGGCGATGCGCATCGGTGCGATTGTAGCGCGTCGGTCGGAGTCGAGGGGACGATCTTTGCCCGGTGTGCCAGTGCCAGCATAAAAGTTGTCTGTAACTATCTGCCACCGTGTGTGGTCGATCGCGGTCGGCCGAAGCTCAAGGTTTACCGCAGAGGCGCAGAGGCGCAGAGATTCTCTTGATATCCTTCCCGTCCGGATCGTCGTTAATCGTCATAGCCCGAAGGCGGCAACGTGAATCGCAGGCTCAGCGAACAGAATGGACACTGATACGTATACGAAGCGATAAAAGAATCTCTGCGCCTCTGCGCCTCTGCGGTAAACCTTGAGCTCCCACACCCAGCACGATCAGACATGACTAGGAAACATTGCCCCCGCAGCGCACCGTTAATCGTCATAGGCTCGAAGATTGGCACCGTGACGCGCAGGCTCAACGAACGGGATGAACACCGATCCGGATGCGAAGCGATAAAAGAATCTCTGCGCCTCTGCGCCTCTGCAGTAAATCTTGAGCTCCCGCATCCAGCACGATCAGACCGGCGTAGGAAAACACCCCCGCCCGTAGCGCATCGTTAATCGTGGCCGCCCAAAGATGACAATGTGACGCAGCGGCACAGAGAATGGAATGAACACTGATCTAGGCGGTGAGCTGAGCCGGATTGTCATCGGGGCGGCGATAGGCGTGCATCGCGAGGTTGGGCCGGGACTTCTCGAAGCGGTCTATGAAGAATGCCTCGCCTGCGAATTGCGCCTGCAGGGAATCGCCTACGAACGTCAGGTCCTATTGCCGTTGATTTACAAGGGCATCGCGATCGGTTGCCGATACAGGATCGATTTCGTCGTGGAAAACAGCCTGATTGTCGAAGTCAAGGCGATTGAACATGTCGCTCCCATCCACGAAGCCCAACTCCTCACATATCTCCGGCTGAGTGGATTCCAGCTCGGATTGCTGATCAATTTCAACAGCGTGCTTCTGAATCATGGAATCCGCCGTTTGGCGCTCTCTCCTGCTGGGACGAAACGGGCCTCTTGAGCACTGTTGCAGCCCGGAGCAAGTTGTGACCCGTCGTACGGAGGGCAACTACATGGCGACGATCAGACGCACAGCTACGGCGCAGTGGCGCGGCGCCGGACGCGACGGCAACGGCACGCTCAGCACGCAAAGCGGCACATTGTCGGACACGCCCTATTCCTTCACCACGCGGTTCGGCGACGGCAAGGGCACCAACCCCGAGGAACTGATTGCCGCGGCGCATGCCGGGTGTTTCAGCATGGCACTGGCGTTCCAGCTTGCCGGGGCGGGGCACGCGGCGGACAGCCTGCACACAGACGCGAAGCTGACGATGGAGCAGGAGGGCGCCGGTTGGCGCATCGCCGCCGTGGCCCTGACGCTGCGAGGCAAAGTGCCGGGGATCGACGCCGACACGTTCAAGCGATTGGCCGAGGAAGCCAAGGCGAACTGTCCGGTGTCGCAGGTACTGAACGCCGAGATCACGCTGGACGCCACGCTGGAGTAGAGACACCTTGCAGCCCGCATCCTGGGCTGGGCTGACGCTCGATCGTCCACGCGTCATGGGCGTCGTGAACGTCACGCCGGACAGTTTCAGCGATGGCGGCGCGCTTCAGGATGCGGACCAGGCGGTCGCCGCCGGGTTGGCAATGGCCGCTGCCGGGGCGGACATCGTCGACGTAGGTGGCGAGAGTACCCGCCCGGGGGCGGCACCCGCGGACCCCGAGCAGGAGCGGGTGCGCGTGGTTCCGGTCGTGCGAAAACTCGCCGCGGCAGGGCTGATCGTCTCGGTCGACAGCCGGCATGCCGCGACGATGCGGGCGGCACTCGATGCCGGTGCCAGGATTGTCAATGACGTGTCGGGACTGGCGCACGATCCCGACGCAGCGCCATTGGTGGCGGAGCGCGGATGTCCCGTGGTCCTGTTGCACATGCGCGGTCAGCCGGCGACCATGATGGCGCATGCCGAGTACTCGGATGTGGCGGGTGAGGTGAAGGCAGAACTCATGGCGCTCGTGGCGGCTGCGGAGCGGGCGGGGGTGGCTCGCATCCGCATGGCGCTGGATCCGGGAATCGGCTTCGCCAAGCGGGCCGAACACTCGATCGAGCTGCTGCGCCGGTTGGGGGAAATGGCGGAGCTGGGTTTCCCGCTGCTGGTCGGGTTGTCACGAAAAGCGTTCATCGGGCGGCTGTCGGGGGAACCGGTGGCATGCAAGCGGGTCGGAGGCTCTGTCGCGGCCGGCCTGTTCGCCGTCAGTCGTGGCGCCTCAATCCTGCGTGTGCACGACGTGGCGGCGACAGTACAGGCACTGAAAGTGTGGCAGGCATTGTCCGGCTGAAATGTTGTGCTTCCATTCCACGCTGCAGACGCGGTAAAGTTCCAAAAAAGATACATGGTTCAAACTTCAGCTGGTGGGCATAATGATCAGCCACGCGCGGCGTCTGTTCGGAACTGACGGGATTCGCGGCACGGCCAATAGCGACCCGATGACGGCCGAAATGGCGTTGCGGCTGGGACAGGCGGCGGGGCTGCTGTTCACCCGCGGCACCCACCGGCACCGCGTGGTCATCGGTAAGGACACGCGATTGTCGGGCTACATGGTGGAGCCCGCGTTGACCGCCGGGTTCATCGGTGCGGGCATGGACGTGACCTTGGTCGGCCCGCTGCCGACCCCGGCGATTGCCATGCTGACGCGCAGCTTGCGGGCCGATCTCGGGGTGATGATTTCGGCCTCCCACAACCCGTTCGAGGATAACGGCATCAAGCTGTTCGGACCCGACGGGTTCAAGCTGTCCGACAAGACCGAAGCGCAGATCGAGGCGCTGATGCAGTCCGATCTCACGCAGCGCCTTGCCGCGCCGGCCAAGCTTGGGCGCGCGGCGCGGTTGGAGGATGCGGCCGGCCGGTATATCGAGGCGGCGAAGGCAACCTTTCCACGCGGATTGCGGCTGGACGATCTGAAGATCGTCGTCGATTGCGCGCACGGCGCCGGCTATCGCGTCGCACCCACCGTGCTGTGGGAACTGGGGGCCAACGTTGTTTCGGTGGGCGTCTCACCAGATGGTTTCAATATCAACCAGAAATGCGGATCGACCAAGCCCGATTATCTGTGCGCGCAGGTGGTGCAGCACGGGGCGGATCTCGGGCTGGCGCTGGATGGCGACGCGGATCGGCTGCTGATCTCCGACGAGCATGGCACGTTGATCGACGGTGACCAGATACTGGGGCTGATCGCCAGGTCCTGGGCGGCCGCGGGCCGGCTGCGCGGGGCAGGGATCGCGGCCACGGTGATGTCGAACCTGGGGCTTGAGCGGTTCATCGCCGGACTCGGGCTGCGGCTGCGGCGCACCAAGGTGGGCGACCGCTATGTGGCCGAGGCGATGCGCGAGCACGGCATGAATGTGGGCGGCGAGCAGTCCGGCCACGTTATCCTGTCGGACTTCGCCACCACGGGCGATGGCCTGGTGGCGGCGCTTCAGGTGCTGGCGGTGATCGTCGAGATGCGGCGCCCGGCCAGCGAAGTGTGCCGCGTGTTCACGCCGTTGCCGCAGCGGCTGAAGAATGTGCGGTTCAGCGGCGCCTCGCCACTGCTGAACGAGGCGGTGCAGGCGGCGATCCGTGATCGCCAGGCGTCGCTGGATGGCGCCGGTCGCGTGCTGATCCGCGAAAGCGGGACGGAGCCGCTGATCCGCGTAATGGCCGAGGCCGAGGATGAGGCGCTGGTCACCCGCGTGGTGGACGAACTCTGCGAGGTGATCGCGGACGCCGCCTGAGCATGCATGGACGCGTACTGGTCATCGCCGGATCCGATTCCGGCGGGGGCGCGGGCATCCAGGCCGACATCAAGACGATCACGGCACTCGGGGCCTATGCGGCCACCGCAGTTACGGCGCTGACCGCGCAAAACACGCTCGGTGTGCATGCTGTGCTGCCGGTGCCGGCGGATTTCGTGCGCCAGCAAATCGCAGTGGTGCTGGACGACATCGGCGCTGATGCGGTGAAGACCGGCATGCTGGCGGATGCCGATATCATCGTCGCAATAGCAGAGGAACTCAGGACACGTGCGCGCGGCATGCCGCTGGTCGTGGACCCGGTAATGGTGGCAAAGGGCGGCGCCTCGTTGCTGGCCGAAGGCGCGGTCGCGGCG
>DATDIC010000283.1:0-5830 GCA_036521275.1 Acetobacteraceae bacterium | reverse complement strand
CAAGAAGCGTCCCCAAAAGCCAAGGCTATCGGATTTGCATTGCGAACTGTCGCCCAAGTTGAAGGCGGAAGAAGCCGGAGGAGGGTGCGATGGATGACGGGGTGCTTGGTGGTCCCTCGCAGTCGGAGGGCGACACCAACCTGACGGGACGGCGGGCGGCGTGGCAGGCGCGGGCGCTGGATGCGCGGGCGCGGGCGCTGCTGGCGCGCGATGCGGCGGCGTTCCTGCACCAGTCGGTGTCGACGCCGTGCCTGAACGTGATCGCCAAGGCGGAGGGCATCTGGATCGAGGATACTGCCGGCCGGCGCTACATGGATTTCCATGGCAACAATGTGCATCACATCGGGTATGGGCATCCGCGGCTGAAGCGGGCGATCGCCGAACAGATGGAGGCGCTGAGTTTCGCGCCTCGGCGGTACGCGTGCGACGTGGCGGTGGAGCTGGCAGAGAAGCTGGCGGCGATTTCACCGGGCGGGTTGAGCAAGGTGCTGTTCACCACCGGCGGGTCGGACGCGGTGGAGGTGGCGGTGAAGCTGGCGCGGGCAGCGACCGGGCGGTTCAAGACGCTGTCGTTCTGGGATGCGTTCCATGGCGCGGGCATCGGGGCGTCGGCGCTGTCGGGGGAGGCGCTGTTCCGCTCCGGCCCGGTGGCGCCGGTGGTGGCGGGGGCGCAGCATGTCGCGCCATTCGCGTGTTATCGGTGCCCGTACGGGCATGAGGTGGATGAGCAAGGGCAGCCGATGTTGGATCGGTGCCACATGGCGTGCGCGTCCATGGTGGAGTACGTGCTGGCGCGCGAGGGCGATGTGGCGGCGGTGATCGCCGAGCCGGCGCGGGCGGTGCCGTATCTGGCGCCCCACGGGTATTGGCAGCGCGTGCGAGAGGCGTGCGCTCGGCACGGCGCGTTGCTGATCTTCGACGAGATCCCGACCGGCCTGGGCAAGACCGGGCGGATGTTCGCCTGCGAGCATGACGCGGTGGCGCCGGACATATTGGTGATGGGCAAGGCTCTGGGTGGGGGGATATTGCCGATCGCGGCGGTGCTGGCTCGGCCGGAGCTGGATGTGGCGGGGGCATGGGCGTTCGGACACTACACGCACGAGAAGAACCCGGTGACTGCTCGGGCGGCGCTGACGACGATTGAAATCATCGAGGATGAGGGGCTGGTGGAGAATGCGGCGCGGATCGGGGCGATGGCGCTGGAGCGGTTGGTTTCGATGAAGCGGGTGATGCCGGCGATTGGGGACGTGCGCGGGCGGGGATTGCTGATCGGGATCGAGCTGGTGCGGGGTGGTAGCGACAAGGTGCCGGATGAGGCGCTGGCGGAGGCGGTGATGTATCGCGCGCTGGATCGCGGACTGTCGTTCAAGGTGACGATGGGGAATGTGCTGACGCTGACTCCGCCTCTGACGGTGACGGAGGCGGAGATGATGCGGGGGTTGGATATATTGGAGGAGGCGATTGGGGCGGGGTAGAGGTAGTGGTTTCGTTTCGAGTCACGACTCCGACCACCGGCTGACCGTGATCCTGCTCACGACCACGGAACCGGAGCACGCGCCCATGATGTTGAGCATCGACCAATTGACGCGAGCATGGTATCATTTGATGTGAGTTCACGCGCTGCGCCGCGATCACTCAAACCCGAGCGGGGTTTCGGGATGTAAGTGAGCATGCCGCCGACGATATCGAGTGCTTCAGATAGGCTCCGCCTGTCGTCTCCGAACAATGGGGCCGCGGGAACGCGGTGGGTTACTTTGCGGCAGCGGCGCGAGTGCAACCCAGGCGATCACCCGCAACACCCGTCTGCCAGAAGCGGGTGTTCCAGAAAAAACCGAACCATCTCGCGGGTAGCATCGGGTCCGCGCGGAAGGGTATAGGATCCGGCGGGGCTGCCACCTGACCAAGCATGGCCGGCTCCATGGATAACCCATTGCTCGACCAGGGTCTCGCCACTGGGGCCAGCGTGCAGTATCCGGCTGTAGGCAAGTCCACCCGCAACCTGGCCTTCTTCGACCCGCCTTCTGAGCGACGCGCCCCGGCCCGACTGCGCGACGACGGAATCGGCGTTCCTGGGGTTGACCGTGGTGTCCTTGTCGCCGTGAAAGACAATCGCCGGGACGATCCGCGGCTTGGGTCTCGCAGCGCCGGAGGGAGCCGGCCGCCGTGCGTTGCCGCCATTGCCCTGCATCGCCGCGAACGCGGATGGCATGTCGTGCGCGGCGCCACAGGCGAGCCCAGAATGCACGCCGATCGCGGCGTATAGATCGGGGTAGGCATCACCCATGATGGCTGCGGCTGCACCTCCCGCGGAAAGCCCCGCTATGAAAACGCGAAGCGGATCGACAGCGTATTCGCGCATCACTGCGCGTGTGATTCCTGCGATGAGCGACGGCTCGCCAGCATCACGCTGCTGGTCGGCCGCGCTGAACCAGTTCCAGCATTTCTGCACATTGGCCGAGCTGGTCTGTCCGGGGTAAACAACCAGGCAGGTATGCTCCTCGGCTGCCGCGTTCATGCGCGTGCCGGCGGCGAAGTCGTCGGGGGACTGCGTGCAGCCGTGCAGCATGACCATCAGGGGCACCGGCTGGCCACCGTAACCGCTAGGCACGTAGAGCTTGTACGGCCGACTGCCGGCCTGATTGCTGAAGGTGCAGGCCAGGAATTGTGCGCCGTCCGGCACATCGGCAGGGACGGAACCCGGCGACACGTCGCCCAGATTGCCGGGCAAATGGAAACCGCTGTGGCTCGCTTTGTCGATGAGATCCCGTAACGCCGGCTTCGTTGCCCTGCCTTTCGTGCGGAAGGACGGCGCCCCGACATTGGTGCTGAATGTCGTTCTCATAGGCGGCGCGAGTGTGGCCCGGGTGGTTTCCGTGCCGTGGACGACGCCATCGATGGTCGGCGGGCCGTGTCGCGCCGGCACGGCGTCGCTGGAGGCTGGCATTTCAGCTCCCAGCAGGCGCCGCAAGACCGCCGTCGCCTGCGTCAGCTGTCCGGTTTTGGTGAGGCGTGTCGCTTCGAGCAGTTCAGGGGAGAGGGCGAAGTTCATGATTATGGCTTTCCGTCGGGTGGGACCCTGTCAGGCATCCCAGTTCGGAACCGGATCGGCTTCCGTCGTTTGCAGATCAGAGCGGTCGTACTGCCAGGTGGTTTCTTACGAGACCACGTCAGCGTATCCGGTCAGCCAGCGCCGCTTTAACTTCGGTACTGGCCTGCAGGGCGCCCAGCACGGTGACACTGGCGATCGAGGCACGCGCCAATTCAGGCGTGACGTCCTGGGCAATGCTGACCAAGCCGAGAACATTGATGTGCAGCAACTCACCGCTGGTGCGCGCCGCCTCCAGCTCGCCGCGGCTGTAGTGCCTGAGACCAAGCTCCAGGGCTTGTCGTCCCACTGACTGACGGACCACGTCGGCATGCCGGTCAAGCTGGCTGCGGATGGCTGCGCGGATGAAGTCCGTCCTGTTCGAATAAAACCCGTCCTGCACCATCAGATCGATCTTGCCGAGATCGATGTAGCCGAGATTGATGGTGATCTTCTCGCTATCGCCCGAGCGGGGCCGAAGCTCCTGTATCTTGCCTGCCATGTTGGGCGATCCATCCCAGGGCCATCCAGATGGATGGTAGGTGGCGGCTCGGGTGGGCTTTACAAGGGCACGGAGCCCGATCAACGCGCTGATCGCCAGCGGTGAGAACCCGGCCGAGACTGGAACAGAGTTCGGCTAGGAAAGGGGTTGTTGCGCCTGTCCCTCGCAGCCGGAAAGCATGGATGGCCCCTTCCGGTGGAACAGGCACGGGGGCATGCTTCGCCGGCAGGACGAGAGTGGCGCATAGGGCCAGTCTCACAGCTGAACCAGAACCTGGAACCCGGACGACCGACATGCTGAGGCGATATGTCTGCGTGGTTGCGGTGCTGCTTGCCATCGGTATCGTCCCGGCGCGGGGGGAGGATTTCTGGGGCCGCATGCTGCCGGATCAGCCGGTCAATTTCATCTTTGGCTATGGCTCGCTGATCAACTCGGCCTCGCGCAATGCAACGTCGGACCATCCGATTGCCGCCATACCGGTGCGGGTTTCGGCGGCGTTCGGCTATATCCGGGGGTGGGACGACCGGTCGCCGTCCGGGTTCACTGCGCTCGGGCTGCGCAAGCCGGAACCAGGCGAAAGCGCGATGACGATCAACGGCGTGCTGTATCCTGTCGAGGGCAATGACATGGCGGCGTTCGACGCCAGGGAGCGGGGATATATACGCGTGGAGGTGCCACGCGCGGATATCGAGGCGGTGTCGTGGCAGGGTTTGCCGGCAGACGGACGTATCTGGGTGTATGTGCCGGACATCGCCGGACGAGAGGCAGGGACGGGGCTGCCGCTGCCCGATGCGAAGTTTCCGATGCTGGAATCCTATATCGACGTGGTGATCCAGGGCGGGCTGGAATATGGCCGCGAGTTTGCGCGCGAGATCATCGTGACGACGAAGGACTGGAGCCCATATTGGCTGAACGATCGCGACCTGGCGCGGCGGCCATGGGTGTTCGACAAGCAGTCCGCCGTGGTGGACAAACTGCTGAGTGGCTTCGCGCCGCATTTCGCGGATCGGGTGTTCTCGGAGGAGTGTGCGGCGAAGTACCTGCTGGGCCGCAACGCGGGTGCCGTATCGCCTGCCCGGTGACGAGCGCGATCCCGCCCTCCGCGAACGTGCTGTCAGATAGCGAAAGGAAACGCCGGTGAGGCCGAACCCGTTGCACGATGTGCTGGTCTTCCTGTCGACGCCGGCCTGGACGACAGCGGTTTTCTGGCTGCTCGGCATCGCCAGTATCGTCGTGGCGGTGACCGCGTGGCGCGCCGACGCAACCCAACGCGAGCCGCGTCACATCGCCATCTGGCTGATCCGGTTTTTCGTGGGGGCGATGTGGTGGCAGCAATCGTTGTGGAAGATCCCACCGAACTATGGCGGGCTTGTCTACTGGATGCAGCAGATGGTTGCGCATGCATCGACAGAGTTGCAGAGCCGGCTGGTGCAGGATCTCGTGCTGCCGAACATCGGCTTTTTTGGTCCGCTGGTTTACTGCATCGAGGTTCTGATCGGCGTTTCGCTGATGCTCGGGGTTTTCACGCGGGTTGGCGCTGTGCTGGGCCTGGCGATGGCGCTTAATCTCTGGCTTGGGCTTTACTCGGCGCCCAACGAATGGCCGTGGACGTATGCGTTCCTGGTGATTTTGCAGTTTGGCTTTCTGTCCGTGCCGCCGGGGCGCAGTCTTGGGGTTGACGTTCTGCTGCGCCGCCGCGCGCGGGTCTCAGGCTTGCTGGGTTAGGTGCTTTGTATCGGGCTGCGTTTGCGTAGCGGTGGTGACGGGGGAAGTTCGCGGGGCGCCGAGGTCGGATACATGGCGCCGCCGTGACGGAAGGCACACGCGTGTTCTCCATCGCCTTCACGTCCAGAACTGCGCGGTTCCCGACCTTCCCGACTGAGCCAGCCCTGTCAGGCACAGCGCAGATAGGGCCGGCGCGGTGGCCGGCCCTATCGTCTCAGGCTGCGCGGCGCCGGATGGCGCCGAACAGGACGAGTCCAGCCCCGAGCAGAACGAGCGAGCCCGGCTCCGGAACGTGCACGCCGCCGCTGATGTAATCGAGCGACGTCGCCGAGGTCGCGACGGCTACACCGTAATCGACGCCGCTGCCGGAATTGCCGTTACTCCAGAAGTCCACGACCCGGCCGCCACCGATATCGAAGAGCAGCCCGTAGATGTCCAGGAAGCCGCCACCAATCGGGTAGTCGGTGGCTGTGGGCGGCGATCCGCCGGGCCAGAAGAGGTTGTCGTAGGTCAGAAAG
>DATDIC010000282.1:0-6459 GCA_036521275.1 Acetobacteraceae bacterium | reverse complement strand
GCGAACCCGTCGCGAAGCTGATCCTTCCACAGCGGATGATCGGCCGGCGACAGATAAGCCATCGCCAGCGTGCCGGTTTCCTCGTCCTGACCCAGCAGCGCCGGCGCCGCGCCCGGCACCGCGGCATTGGCCCGCCGCATCCAGCGCGCCTCGTACAGATTGCGGCTGACCGGTGCGCGCCACTCCGCCTCCACGCGCAGCCTGCCAAGTGCGCGCTTGACGCAGATCGGACCGTTCGCCACGTCGATGCGCCAGATATCGGATGAAACGCCGCCGGTCAGGCGCTCGCCAGACAGCGTTTGATCGGGCGCCAGCAGATGCATGTGCTGCAGCGCCTGTCGGATCGCGGGGGGCGGGCATTCGCTCGGCATGGTATACCTAAGTTCCGCAGGAAGTTGGGTATGCCGCGCGCCGGGTTGGCGGGCGGCGGCGCGCAAACCAAAGGCGATCCCCAGCTTCCGCAGGAAGCTGGGGATACGAAGCTCAGCCGATACGCTCGAAAGCCGCAAGCGGTGGAGATACGGGACGCGACCGAGAACGATGCGTCGGAGGCCAGCCAGGTGCTGCGCCGCTCCATCGAACGCCTGTGCGTCGCCGATCATGGCCACGATCCCGGCATCCTGGCGCAGTGGCTGGCAAACAAGACCCCCGAAATGTTCTGTGCCTGGCTGCATCAGCCAGAAAACTCCGTGCTGGTCGCGGCCGGTAACGGGGCGATCCTCGCGGTCGGCGCAGTCAGCCATGCCGGCAGGATCACGCTGAACTATGTCGCGCCCGAAGCCAGGTTCCAGGGCGTCAGCCGGGCTTTGCTGGCGGCCCTCGAGCAACGCGCGGTACAGCACGGCAACGCCGAATGCACGCTCATCAGCACGCGGACGGCGCGACGCTTTTACCTCTCGGCCGGCTATGTGGAAACCGGGTCGCCGGAGAACAGTTTCGGCACCGGCGCTGGCTATCCGATGCGCAAGCCGCTTTCGTAACGGACAGCAGGTCCGTCGGCAGCCCGACATCGGCTCGGGGTCACGCCAACGTTTATTCGTTCTACCCGCGCCCGAGCATGACGTGCGTCGCGAGGTCTGTGGCAGTGGATTTCATCACGCGGTAGCCGAGGGCAGGGAGATCCAAGCCCTCGAACATCGCCTCGCCTCGTCCGAGCAGGACAGGCGAAAGCGCAAAGTGCAGTTCATCGATCAAGCCGGCCTGCAGGTATTGGCGAACGGTCGAGACGCCACCCCCGATCTTGACGTCACGTGCTCCCGCGGCATTGCGTGCGCGCTCGAGCGCGGCGTGGATCCCGTCCGTGACGAAGTGGAACGTGGTGCCGCCCTCCATTACGATCGGCTCGCGGGCATTGTGCGTCAGGACGAACGTCGGAGCGTGATAGGGCGGATTGTCTCCCCACCAACCCTTCCAGCTGCCGTCCAGCCATTCCCCGCGCGCAGGACCGAACATGTTCCGGCCAAGGATGAAGGCACCGAAGCCGTCCATCGAGCGGTGCGCAAAGGTCTCGTCCACGCCCTCCGAGCCACCGCCCTCGCCGAACATGGCCTTGAACGTCTTCGTTCCGAAAAACCAGCTATGGAGCTCCGTCCCGCGCTTTCCCAGAGGATCCTGAAGACTCTGTTCCGGGCCCGCTCCGAACCCATCTAGGGACACCGAAAACCCCGCGACTCTGACACGTCCCACCCTAGCCTCCTCTACTGCTTGCAACATGCTGGAGTTACGTTCGTCGCAATCGAACAAAACTCAAAGTGGGACGAAAGCCGCGTTCCCGGTCCGTGCCGCGAACCGTGCCATTCTGCCCGTTCTATTGCGTGACCCCGGCTCGAGAAAATAGTGCTCGAGAAAATAGCTGGGCAATCAGACCGGTTCTGTTAGATTCGCCGCAGTCATGATCATCGCCTGTCCGGATTGCGGCTGGATTCAGCAAATGCCACCGCTGCGCCCAGGGTGCGAGCTGCGCTGCCGCCGCTGCCGCAAGGTGCTGGAGCGTACCGCCGGACGCAGCCTCGATGCCGCGCTGGCGCTCGCCGCGGCCACGCTCATCCTGTGGTTTCCCGCCAATCTCTGCACGTTTCTGACGATCCGCGTGCTGGGCATCGAGGCATCCAGCCGACTCGGCTCCGGCGTCATCGTCATGTGGCTGGAAGGATGGCGCCTGCTCGCCCTGGTCGTCGGCTTGCAGGGCGTCATCCTGCCGTTCTTTCGTTTCGGACTGCTGACAGCGTCCCTCGCGTCGATCCGCCTCGGCATGCAGCGACGCTGGACCGGCATCGCCTTTCGCTGGTCGGAGCATCTCGATCTCTGGTCGATGCCCGACGTGTTCCTGCTGGGCGCCGCCATCGGCTACAGCCGTGTCGCGGTGCTGATCCCGGTCACTATCGGCATCGGCGGCTGGTCGATGATCGTGGCGGCCTGCCTCACCATGGTCGCGCGCGCCAGCCTCGATCAGCGGTCGATCTGGCGCATGATCCATCGCCCCGATCCGCCGCTCGAAGGCCCGCGGATTGCCTGCAGTAGCTGCGATCTCGTGCTGCCCGCCCGTCATGCCGGCCGGCGTTGCCCAAGCTGCCTGGCCCGCCTGTGGCCGCGCAAGCCCCGCGCGATCGAGCGTGCCACCGCCCTCGTGCTGGCCGGCTATCCGCTGTACCTGGTGGCAAACTGGTATCCGATGACAGTGCAGGACCAGTTCGGCAATGTCAGCCAGCAGACCATCTCCTATGGCGTGCTGATGCTGCTGCAGGCCGGCTTCTGGCCCCTGGCGGGCATCATCTTCGTCGCCAGCATCTTCATTCCGATGGCAAAGCTTGCAGGCATGAGCTGGCTGCTGTGGTCCGTGCATCGCGGATCGTCCGACCGGCTGGTCGCCAAGACCCGGGTCTACCGCTTCATCGAGGCGGTCGGCCGCTGGTCCAATATCGATGTTTTCACCATCGCAATCTTCCTGCCGATCATGCAGATCGGCGGGTTCGTCAGCGTCAGCGCCGGGCTCGGTGCAACGGCGTTTCTGATGGTCATCGTGCTGACCATGATCGCGGTGCGGCTTTTCGATCCGCGGCTTCTCTGGGACCACGCGAAGGAACCGGCATGACCTCCGACTCGCCTGCACTGCCCGAGCATGTGGCCGATCCCGGACCGACCTCGTTACGCGCCATCAGCAACCCGCCCTGGGTGGAAGAACGGCGCAGCCGCTGGCCGGGCTGGATCTGGGCCATCCCGATCGCCGCGCTCGCCGTGGTCGCCTGGCTCATCTACGACCAGCTCTCCTCCGGCGGGCCGCTGGTCACGATCGAATTTCCGCAATCGGGCGGCGTCAGCGTCGGTACCACCGTGCAATATCAAGGCATGCATGTCGGTGACGTCACCAAGGTGACGCTGGAACCCGATCTGCAGCATGTCCGGGTGAAGGCGCGCATGCAGCCGCAGATGGCCCGGCATCTCGGCAATGGCACGGAATTCTGGATCGAGGGGCCAAATCTCAGCGACATCTCCTCGTTCAAGGCGATCATTGCCGGCCCGACGATCGGCATCCTGCCGCATGCCGGCAGCGCGCAAAAATCCTATGCCGGCCTGATGGAACCGCCCGCCCTGGAAGAAGTGGTGCCCGGCAAGCATTTCGTGCTCTCGGCGCCGGATCTCGGCTCGCTCGGAATGGGATCGCCGGTCTATTTCCGCAACCTGCGGGTGGGAAAGGTCATCAGCACAAAGTTTCAGCCGGACCAGACATTCCGGGCCGCCATCTTCGTCAAGCAGCCCTACGACGCCTTGGTGCATGACGGCACGCGGTTCTGGAACGCCGGCGCCGTGCAGGTCTCGTTCGGCAGCACCGGGCCACGGCTGCAACTGCAATCGCTGGCCTCGCTGCTGCAAGGCGCGATTGCATTTGAAACGCCCGAGCCGGCGCAGCACGGACCGGCCGCCGCCGACCAGCACGCATTCACCCTCTATCAATCGCAGGATGCGGCCGATTACGCGCCGGGCCAGGATGCAGCGCAGTACAGCGTCGTGTTCGATGTCGAGGCGGCCGGGCTGGCGGCAGGTGCCCCGGTGCGGCTGGCCGGCCGGCAAGTTGGCACCGTGCTGCACAGCGCGCTGACCGCCGATGCCAGCGGCTCCACGCTGCAGCAGCACGTCATCCTGTCGATCGAGCCATGGCGGCTCGGCCTCGATGCAACCAGCACGCCGCATCCCGCCGCTGCGATGAACACGCTGATGCAACATCTCGTCGCCCGCGGGATGCGCGCCCAGCTCGGCTCCGCGCTGCCGGTGATTGGGCCGCCCGACGTGGAGCTGGCGTTCCTGCCGGACACGCCGGCCGCCACCATCACCGCCGGCAATCCGCCATCCCTGCCCACCGCGCCAGGGGGCGCCGGCATTCAGGGCATGATGGTTGCGTTGAATACGATCGCCAACAAGTTCAACGGCATCCCGCTGGATCAGATCGCCGACAATCTGCGCGTCGCCACCGCGCGGCTGGACGATCTGGTCTCCTCGCCGCATCTCGCCGACAGCATCGACGCACTCAACCGTTCGCTCGACAATGTCGACCGCGTGACCAAGTCCGCCCGCTACGAATTGCCGGAAATCCTCACCGCCCTGCGGCGCGTGGCCACGGAAGCGGAAGGCACCGTCGGCCAGGCCCGCGAACTCATTGCCACCACCGCCGGCGTCGGACCGATGGGACTGAACTCTGCCGGAATCGGTCAGACGCTGTTCGAAGTCAGCCGCGCCGCGCAGGCGCTCCGCGAGCTGGCCGAATTCCTGACCCGCAACCCCTCGGCGCTGATCCAGGGACGGAACTGAAGCGATGCGCATTCGTTCGATCCTGCCGCTCGCGGCAGTGCTGGCGCTGGCCGGTTGCGGCAGCCCGCCGACGCATTTCTACACGCTGAACCCCGTCCCACCGGCCGCCGCCCCAGCCGCCGGAGCACCCGTCACCCCGCCGCTGGAGGTGGGACAGGTTTCCATCCCGGATGTCCTGGACCGGGACGCCATCGTGGAAGCCGCCAGCCACGGCCAGGTTGATGTGAATGGCGAGCAGGTCTGGGCCTCCGACATCGACGAGATGATCCGCTCCACCTTGTCCTCGGACCTCATGGCGCGCCTGCCGACGGGCTCTGTCCTGCCGCCCGGCGATCCCGGCTCCAGCGCCGGCATCCAGGTGCTGGTGGTGAATATCCTGCATTTCGGCGGCGACACCAGCGGGCACGTCGTTCTGTCAGCGGAGTGGACCACCTACCGCAACAGCGCGCTCACCGCCCCACCCCCACGCCCGGTGATGATCCGGCTGCAGGCGCCCTCCGGCGCGGTCGCCGACATCGTGCCGGTGATGAGCCAGGCGCTTGGGGCGTTGGCAGACCGCATCGCGCAGGGGGTGCGGCAATAGAGCGTGTCGCTTGGGGGGAATCCCCAGGAGGCGTGACCGATGCTGTCAGGTGGCGGGCTAGCTAGAAGGGCCTGGGCGATGGCGGGCGATTATCTGCCTGCATCGCGGGGCCTCGCCGCGGCGCCCCTTGCTGCAGCTTTCGCCAAATCTCGGCGTCGCGGTTGTAGAAATCCGGGTAGAATTGCAGCGTCCCGTCGGGGTCCGCGACGGCAGTCTGGTAGACCACGAACACCGGCACCGGGACCGGGAGATCGTTTCGGGTGGTGTTGCCAGTCACGAGCCCCCGCGCGATCCCCTGGTTGATCGTGTCGATCGGTTGCCGCATGAGCAACGCGGCAAATTGGAGCGGGTTCTGGACCCGGATGCAGCCGTGGCTGATGCGGCGGTTGTCGCGGTTGAAGATGTAGCGATCCGGCGTGTCGTGCAGGTAGACGTCGAACCGGTTCGGCATGTCGAACATGATCAACCCAAGCCCGGCATCGGGTCCCGGCAGTTGCTCGACCTCGCCGCCGGTCAGCAGCACCATCCGGTTCCGGGTCAGATAATCCGCGTCGCGACCGAGCTTCGGCAGGATCTCCGCCTTGGCGATATCGGCCGGGACGACCCAGGGTGGGTTGAAGAAACTTGCGTCGATCGTGGCCCGAAACTCGGGGGTCTGGTTGCGCTCGACATCCTGACCGACGACGACCCGCGTCGAGAAAACCGGCCTGTCGGCACGATACAGCACCAGTCGTTCGGCGGCGGCGTTAACCCAGGCGCGATCCGCCGGCAGCGGTCGCGGCAGCCAGCGCTGGCGTTCGAGGTTCACCACGATCGTGCGCAGGTGGTTTGTCGCGGCTTTGTCGCCCCCTGGCGCCCCCGAGCGATATTTTTGCAGCGCCTGGCGAAGAGCCCGGTAGGTCGGCGTCGTCGGCGCCAGCGCCTCGATCGCGGCGCCCGGATCGGCGCTGGCGGCAGCTTCATCGAGCACGGCAGCCACGTCAATCGGCTCGGGCGTCAGAACCTGGTCGTCTCGCCGGCGCTCCAGCGGCACGGCGCCGCGCGCCAGCGCGTCGGCATAGGACAGAAAGGCG